>CANTHI010000455.1 GCA_947653505.1 uncultured Eubacterium sp. | reverse complement strand
TTTATATAAAAATATTCACTAATAAGCCACATTTTATATAACATTTTGTTATAAAATGTTATGTATGACAGATGAAGCGCAATCATGCAATAAATTACGGCATAGGAAACAGAAGAAACAGGCGTAACTGACAGGGGGCTGTAAAATGCAGAAACTGGATGATAGAAAAATAGGAACAGAAATTCGCAGAATCCGGAAAGCCAGAGGATGGTCGCAGGAAGAGCTTGCAAAAAGATGCGGAGTCAGCCTGAATTTTATCGGTCAGATCGAACGGGGGACAAGGAGCATGAGCCTGGATACGTTTGCCAGTGTATGCAGAGAACTGGAGGCTGATGCGGATGCGCTGTTATCCGGAGTACCTCAGTCCTGCGCGCTGGAAATACAGAGTGTGTGTGGGCAGACCGGACAAATGGACAGGGACAATTATGCTATGTATATCCAGATTATGAAATCAGTAGCAGACATTATGAAAAGTGGGAATGAATTTTCATGATGCTGGTAAAACGCCAGGGCTTTAAACTGAGGCAACAGGTAAATACGTGTGGAGATGAAAATAATGAAAATCGTATTCGACGGGCAGCTGCTCCTAAGCAGGGATAAAACCGGAATTGCATGGAATGCCCATAACCTGATTCTGGAACTGGTGAAATATCCGGACCATGAATATAGCATCCAATGTTTTAAGAACAGGCAGATACATAGCCTGGATGTTTATAAAGAGGCTGGATGTACCGTTGAATGCTGTAACTGGTCCGGCTATCTGTTGTATAAATTACTATGGGCATTCATTCCGGTACCGCGTCATATGTTTTTCCATACCAGGGCAGATCTTACACAATTTTTTAATTTTGTGATCCCTCCTGGTGTTGCAGGAAAACGGATCACATTTATTTATGATATGGCATATAAGGCCTGCCCAGAGGCTGTGTCCCCAAAAACGAGGATCTGGCTGGAAATGGGTATGCGCAGAACCTGCATGCGTGCGAATCATATCGTCACCGTTTCTGCATTTAGTAAAAAGGAGATTGTAAAGTATCTGAATGTTCCGGAAAATAAGATCACTGTGATCCCAAATGCGGTTGACCATACAGTTTATCACACAGGTTATTCAAAAAAACAACGGAATAAGGTACGAAAAAAGTATGGAATCAGGGCAGAATACATTCTTTATCTTGGAACGATTGAGCCACGAAAAAATCTGGAAAGGCTGATTGGTGCTTATGAAAGATTGTGCCTGAAAAGAAAACAGGTTCCCCAGCTCGTACTGGCAGGTAAGAAAGGCTGGCTTTGTGAAGGGATTTATGAAAAAGCCCGGAAGTCTGCCTGCAGAAACAGCATTTTGTTTACCGGATATGTAAGCCAGAAGGATAGTCCGCTGCTGATGTCCGGGGCAAAAATATTTGTATTTCCATCTTTATATGAGGGATTTGGAATGCCTGTACTGGAAGCAATGGCATGCGCAGCGCCTGTTATTACTTCAGACCGGGCATCTTTACCAGAAGTTGTGGGAGAAGCAGGCCTTCTTGCAGATCCGGAAAATGAAAAGGAACTATGCGGCGCTATGTGCCGGCTGCTGGAAGATGATGCTTACAGGGAAAGGCTGCGCATGCTGGGACCTGAGCGCGCCAAAAAATATACCTGGGCAAAATCAGCGGCAATGCTGATGGATGTGTATCATCAGGTGTTGGCGGTACCGGCGGAAAATCAGGATACGGGTGGTATATAAAATGATGTTGGAAAGAATAAAAGAAATATACACATATCGGGAAATGATATTTTCATTAGTGAGAAGAGATTTAAAAGGAAGATATAAAGGTTCTGTATTAGGATTTTTATGGACCTTTCTGAATCCGCTGCTCCAGCTGGGCGTATATACAATGGTCTTTTCTGTGATTATGCGTTCTGGTATCAGGGATTATTATCTGTTTTTATTTGTGGCTCTGATTCCGTGGATCTTTTTCAGTACATCCCTGACGGGAGGAGCCGGCTGCATTCTGGCACAGCAGGATATGGTAAAAAAAATCTATTTTCCAAGAGAAGTACTGCCGGTGTCGTATGCAACGAGCCAGTTTATTAATATGCTGCTTAGTTTTCTTGTAATATTTGCTGTACTGGCATTTGCACATTATCCCTGGAATCTGCAGGCGCTTTTGTGCCTTCCGGTTGTTATGGCCGTGGAGTATGGCCTGGCGCTTGGATTTACAATGGTAATGAGTGCGGCTACCGTATACCTCCGTGATCTGGAATACGTTTTGGGAATCATTTCTATGGCCTGGCAGTTTCTGACACCGGTGATGTATTCGCTGGAGCAGGTGCCGGAAGACGCCAGATGGATTTTTAATATAAATCCTATGACGGATGTAATCATCGCATACCGGGATATTCTGTATTATGGAAGGGTGCCGCAATTAGGGACGCTTTTGTCAGCATCTGTAATCGGAATTTTTATGCTGGTAAGCGGATGGCACGTATTCCAGTGTCTGCAGAGACGTTTTGCAGAAGAGTTATAAAAATGGATGAAAGCAGCAGGAGATGGAAAAATGAATCAGGAAAACGCGATCGAAGTCTGTAATCTCACGAAGAAATTTAAAGTTTACTATGATAAAGGACATACCCTGAAAGAAAAAACACTTTTTCGCAGACGGCGGGCATACGAAGAGCGGAATGTGCTGAATGGTATCAGTTTTACCGTAAAAAAAGGAGAAGCAATCGGGCTGATCGGACATAATGGGTGCGGGAAAAGTACTACATTAAAGCTTTTGACAAAGATCATGTATCCGGACGGTGGCACAATCGAAATGCAGGGAAGGGTTTCCAGTCTGATTGAACTTGGCGCGGGATTCCATCCGGATATGAGCGGCCGGGAAAATATTAATATTAATGCATCCATATTCGGATTGTCAAAAAAAGAAATCGAAAGGCGGCTGGATGATATTATATCATTTTCGGAGCTGGAAGAATTTGTAGATAATCCTGTCAGAACTTATTCTTCCGGTATGTATATGAGACTTGCGTTTTCTGTAGCAATTAATGTAGATGCAGATATCCTGCTGATTGATGAGATTCTGGCAGTCGGAGACGCAGGATTTCAGACAAAATGCTTTCATAAATTAAAAGAAATTAAAGCAGGCGGAACTACCATTGTTATCGTATCGCACAGTCTTGCACAGATTGAACAGATTTGTGAAACAAGCTACTGGATCCATCAGGGAAAGATCATGGCCTCAGGCGCTCCCAGGGATGTCCATCCACAATATCTGGATTATATTGCAAAGGAGCGTCTTGCAATTTCAAAAGAGAGCATGGCCGCAGTGCCGGATGACGAAGAGCAAAAACGGCGTGGAAACGGAATGGCAAGGATTATTTCTGTCAGGCTGCTGGACGAAGACGGAAACGAGAACCATGCATTCCGGACGGGATTCCCAATGACGATCGAGATAAATTATCATGTAAATGAAATGGTTGAAGACGCGGTTCTGGGTATCGGTATTTTCCGTATCGATGGAGTCCAGTGCTATGGAACAAATACAAAAATAGACAGACTGCACGAATTAACGCTAAAAAAAGATGGACAGGCAAGCATCTGTCTGGAAAATATGCCGCTGCTTCCGGCACAGTATACGCTTG
>CANTHI010000454.1 GCA_947653505.1 uncultured Eubacterium sp. | reverse complement strand
CCAGACCTTTTATGATAATAACAGTGCTGCACATGGAAGATGGGGTGCACAGTTATTATCATAAAAGGTCTGGATTTTATTATGTAATGATGAAACCGTAGTGTCCTTTGCGAGTTCGGCATTCATTTTTCGTACTGAATTTGTAACAGTTTTTATCTGTTTATCTAATTCTTTATCTGCTTCAATAAGCCTTCTTTGTGTTTCTTCTGTTTTGTTGCTGGCATATTCAGAAGATGCGGCGTTTAGTTTATCCAAAGATTGTTTTAATGCATCCGTACTGATCCTTGCATTTCCATTATTGTCTGTCCACTGCATGGTACGGGATACCAGCGTTTCAATTTTTGATTCATATCCGCCTGTATCAACTTGGAACTGGATTTTGCTGGCCTGTGCCAGTTCTGTGAATGACGTTTTAAGCGCATTTGCCTGGGAACGCAGTGTGCTTAAATCCGTTACATTATTTACAGAAGACAGCTTGTTAATCAAAGAATTAAGGCTGACTTCCATACCATTTATTTCTGTTTTGAAAGTCTCAAATCCGGCATTGTCTGATGCAAAATTACGGAGGCTGTTCTTCAGCGTTTTAATGTCAGCATTCAGTTTATCTGTATTTATCCTGCCATTATTAAATTCCCGCTGTAAAGAATCCGAAATTCCTCTGCCAATATCCCTGCCAGTCCGATCAATCCGATTTTGGTCAATATTGATATTCGTCAGTGTAATGGGCTGGTTAATTATCTGTTCTAACTGTTTTTTGATATTTAAAACTGATTTCGGATCAATCTCTGCCTGTATCTTTAATTTATTTATCTGGTTCTGAATCCGTTCAATGGATTTATTGATATTGCCTTTGGATGTTTCTTTATCTAAAATTGCCTGAAGCTGTATTAAAAATTCATTCATCCTGTATAATTTTCTGCCTTTCCTGCCAGTAACCATACCGCAGCTTTCAATTTTCCTGAATTTCCTGTTTACAATCCCTGAAAACTATGGTATAGTTATTGACATATTTCATATATTGTTGTATTTTTAACCATTTTTAAGAAAAAAGCGTAAAAATAGATGTAATCTGGATAAAAATGGTTATTTTTTCTATATTTTGGATTATTTTAGATGTTATTTGATTTTCTGAATATAATTAGATTTTCTGATTTTACCGATAGTTACTTTTAATTTTTCTTTTTTATTATTTTGATAGTCATTATGATTCACTGCTTGTCAGATATGCTTCTAACTTCACAAAAAGATAATCGTACAGATCAATTTTTCCCCGCTTAAAACGGGACAGCACATCTTTATTAATACCAGTGGCTTTACTGATCCAGCATTGTTTTTCACGTTCCAGTCTTTTCAAAAGTGCCACCCTAAGTTCTTCCTGTGTCAAACCAGTTCCTCTCTTTCTTTTATATTGATAACTTCATTTTTATATATAAATATAATGTATTCCGATACTGCATCCGGCAGCACTTGTGGGGAATACTGCCGGATGACCTGTGTACTGTTGGGATACACAGGATTTTTAATCATTAAAATGTTTCGATACTGTATTACATACACTTTAGTGGAGTTGGGCGTATGTATCCTCCGCCGTTGATACGGAGGGAATGCCGGCATAAGCTGTGACACCCATGCCAGCCTGTGATTTTGGAGTTTTCTACTCCATCAGACATTCTTTTTGCACCAGCAGTTTTGTACATCTGCCTTTTTCCACAATGTCAGACTGCCGCTGATGCTGATAGTACGATATTCAGCACTGTTTTAAATATTTTGAATATTTTTATAATAAACACCACATAAATGATGTTATTATTTTAATAAAATTATGGTAGCACTACTTTATCCAGATATGACTCAAGTGCGGCTGCATCTTCTTCACGCAGGCAGACACGTCCATTTTTAAAACGGCTTAATACATCCGTAGCAATGCCTGTCTTATCTGAAATCGCCCTGGCAATAAGCCCTGAATTAATTACCTGGTTAAGTTTTTCTCTAAGAGTTTCCTGATTCATATTACCTCCCTCAAAATCTCTGATTAATAAATTGTTATTGAAGTCATTCCCCTCTCCCTACTAAATATTGACGGTTTTAATCCAGGTCCCGCAAACCATTGAAAATAAAGGCTTTACAGACATCCAGCACCAAATTAAAAACACAAATTTTATGCTGTGATTTTCCTGTTATTCCTCTTCCTGTTTTCCCTGCTGCAGTTCGCACTGCATGTCGTCTGATTTCCAGTTTTCACAAAATATTTCCCACATATGGCGCATTCCGCTACTTTTCGTTCTCCGCTGTATTTATATAATTCTGGAATTGGATTTCTCTGCGATACAGAAAACGCTGCTTGCTTTGCTTCAAATTCCGGCACATTAACTTTGATCTCATAATATTTCCTTTTTACGCTCTCAACAGATACAGCTCCTAATCCATGCAGCCTTGATAATCCTTTCCTGCACACACATACTCCGTCGCCAAGCCATTTATCTATCGTACTGCATGTAAGCTGTTTTTTCTGGTTTATATATATTCTTACTTTTCCATCAGACCGTTTTTGCAGGACTAACAGTATATACAAAAGTTCCCTGTCAAGACTGCATCCGCGCCTGTATGATAAATCCGCTATCCAGTCCATCTCTTCTATATAAATATTTACTGTCTGGTCTGGAATATTATACAGTATCTCTAATGATTTCTTTTCTGTCTCACTTATAATGTCTGCGGATGTATGATAATGCCTTCTCTTCTGCCTTACATTTGCATAACAGAGATTGTTACATATATTTGCATAAATCAAATCCCCAAAACAGTTCCATAAAATATTTTTGCTTTTATTTTCATTCTCTCTTTGTAAATACTCCATATCCAGAAGATACTCACATGCTTCTTCTCTGCTGTCAAAAATATGCATAATCAGTTTTTCACACATATGATAGAACACATCATATTTACTTACCTTTTCATTCCATCCTTCTGATCTGCCCATTTCTTTTGATGCTTTATCTATGCTGGATACAAGTGCCCTTTCTTTCATTCTTAATGCATACATAGCCTTTTCCAGTTCCGCATACTTTTCAGTATTTATTTTTACCGGATTTTCATGGTTAAACAGAATGGATGGATCAAATTTCTTTTCTTTATCCTTCCATGCATAATTTTTATTTCCTGTTTTCATATGTATGTACGCACAAATCCTGTCCGCATTGCTCTGACTGATTCCCTTACATGAATCTTTATTTTTACCTTTGGCATACCTGAAAAAATATGGATTCCTCTCATTCTTTAACGCATTGTACCTGTCCCCGTATTCGCCAAGGCTGACAATATCCTGTGTCTTTGGATAGTCAATGGAAAGGTTATTATAGCAGCACATAACCTTGTTAAATTCCATATCCGTATCAGTATTATTATAATTTTTCGTCATTACATTAGAAATATCGCCTATCCGGGTATTCTCCATTGAAGACACAACAGCATCATATACTGTTTCTGCATTGATTTCTGATTTTACAGCTTCAAAAGGAATATAATACAAAGGCACAATATCATCAGGAACACACTCTATGATTGTCTTATTTGGTGTCAGCAGTATTTCATCACCATCAGCATCAAACATCAACATTCTGCATAACAGATCGTGGC
>CANTHI010000453.1 GCA_947653505.1 uncultured Eubacterium sp. | reverse complement strand
TCAGGCAGGTCAGTCTATGCTCGCACAGGCTAACCAGTCTACACAGGGTGTTCTTTCTCTGTTAGGATAATTTCAGCATAATAAAACCGGCAGTTTACTGCCGGTTTTATTTTTTGGGCGATATGGATGAGAGGGCAGCAGAATGGAGCAAAAAGGGATTGTAGATCTCATAAAGAGCTGTGGGGATTTATTTTACCAAAATCGGGAACAGGAAGCATACCAGATGTTGCAAACACTTCTGGTACCTGTCAATCAGATACTGCAAAATATGGTGACATCGGGAATCAGAGAGCAGGAAGCTTTAGAAATCATGAAAGATTTTTTGGATGCATTTCAGCGGAAGGATCAGCTGGCGCTAGGTGATATCCTGCATTTTCGTATACCAGAGATGATAGGGGAGATGGAGGATGCATATCTTAAAAGAGAATGAGAAGGCATTAGAAAAACTTGGGAGTCATTTTTTACGGCAATATTATAATGCCAGAAAAATACAGACGCGGCGATATGAAGCGGAGACATTGGAAAATCAGGAAAAGGTCATTGTATATGAACGGGATGGACACCGATGGTATTTGAATAGCAGATATGATCCGGACTATGCGTCAAAGGTGTATGCAGAGTATTATGAGAAGATACAGGATTATTCTGTCTTATGTGTATTCGGGCTGTCTGATGGCAGAGCTGTCAGGGAACTGTTGCTGAACTGTAATCAGACACATTCGGTCCTGATTTATGAACCAGATGTCTCTATTTTTTTTACTGCGATGGAACAATTTCCACTGGCTGATATTCTTTTATCAGATCATTTAAAACTGGTAGTAGATGGAATAAATGATTCGGCACTGATGGATTTTTTAAACGAAGAGGTTACTTATCAGAATCATACTTTGATGTTAAACTGTATCCTTCCGGATTATGATCTGTTGTATCCACAGAAGGCGAAATACTATATTGATCAGATGCTTTATTATTCTAAAATGGAAGTATTTAAAAAGAATACAGAGATAAAAATTGGTAGTATAATAGGAGATAATATCTTATGTAACCTTCCGCATCTGCTGATGGATAGTTCTGTTACAGAATTGCTGAAATATTTTAAAAACATAGATCTGGGCAATGTTCCCGCTGTCATTGTATCCGCCGGACCTTCTCTGGATAAAAATATCAGAGAACTGAAAAAGATAGGAAACAGGGCATTTATTATAGGCGTGGATTCGGCGTTAAAGGCTCTGGTAAGGGAAAAGATACCGGTACATATGGCTGTAAGTGTGGATCCGGAAAAAAATCCGGATGTATTTTCAGATGAGAGGGTTTGTAAGTACCCTTATGTAGTTGCAACACATTCTTTACCGCTGATTGCAAAGAAACATCAGAACCGTTTATTTTATGAAGGAGGAAGCGGTTCTGAAGTATTTGAAGAAATGATAAAAGAGAAAACGGGAAAAAAATTAAATAAATTAAAAACCGGAGGTTCTGTTGCTACAGATGCATTATCTCTGGTGTTTGAAATGGGATTTCAGAAAGTGATCTTAGTCGGGCAGGATCTGGCTTTTACGGATGGCAGGGGACATGTGAGCGGATTTGAAAGATCCGAAAAAGAAGATCAGATGCATGTGCACAATCGGAGTAAAGTGGAAGTCGAAGCGATGGATGGCGGTATGGTTGAGACGGATATCCAGATGGATTCTTACCGGTGCTGGTTCGAACAGCAGATTCAGAACCGGAAAGACAGAGTAACGGTTTATAATGCTACGGAAGGCGGGGCAAGGATTCATGGTGCTGTGGAAATGCCCCTGAAGAAAGCGATCGATCAGTTGTGTGTACTTGAAATGCCATTTACACAGCTGATTCAGGAAGTTCCAAAGGCATTTACCAGAAACGAAAGTCTGGAGCTGGCAAAAGAGTTCCGGAAAGCATCTGGACAGATTCATGATCTGCAAAATAAGCTTCAGGACGGAGTAACCCTTTATGAAAAACTTATAGCGTGTGAAAAAGAAGGCCGGCAGCAGACAGAGGAATATCGGGAGCTGTTAAAAAACGTATATGAAATGAACGGAATCGAAGACAGGGAAAAATATGTGTCACTCATCAGACAGTATGCGAGAGAAGGAGAATATGTCGCTACAGAAAATATTTATACGGCAGAAGAATTGTCTGTGCTGGAGATTGCAGAGCGGGGCAGACAGATGCTGGAAGCATATATTCAGGGATGCAGGGTCTGTATGGAACATATGGAAACGCTGCTTTATCCGGAGCTGGACAGGTTAATTGTGCAGTTGACAGATTTAATGAATACCTGAGAACACCTGATGGGAAACTGAGAACATCTGATGGAAACCTGATGGAATATCAGGTTTCCAATAGTATGGCAAAGTTTTCACTATATTTAGTTTTGGAAAAAAGCCAATTCGATCATTTGAGAAAGACGAACCGGATAGGTGTGGTATTGTTTGATTTTTTCATAAGCATTTTTGGCAATTTCGCGGCATTTTTCAGGATGTGCCAGATAATAGGAGGTAAGCTCCAGGAGTTCTTCTTTTGAGGAGTACATCACGAGATCTTCATCCGGAGTAAAGTAATCCGGTATCTCTGACTGATAATTGGAGATCAGAAATCCCTGGCATCCCAGAATATCCCAGATTCGCAGGGACAGGCCGCTTCGGATGGATTTGGCTGTGATATTCAGGTTGATCTGACTGTGATGAAAGATCAGCGGCATTTGCGTATGTGTATTTACCGTTCCATGCGCGTGAACAGGCAGGTCAGAAGCATCGCTTGCAGAGTACAGGTGCACAGGAAAACGCCGGCCCAGCGCGGTTAATAATTCCCTGCGCTCCATTTCCGTAATTCTGGGTCCAAAATAGAACTGGCTTATGACCGCCTTATAGTTATGCCTGGCTTTTTCAGGAAACTGGTAAATATCCGGATTGACTGCCAGAAGATCGTTTACAAATTGTGCATCCAGTGCTTCGTCGATCAGATAATAGCCGTAAATATGTTTTTGCGCATTTAATAGTCCTTCGGTATATCCGCGCAGATAATCGGAAGGAAAGTGAAGATCGTAATAAGGACATTTTTCCGTATAAAGTGAGCCTACGAATGACAGCTCAGAAGAAAATTGTTTTCTTTCCCTGCCGGATGCCTGCCGGATGGTGTGATCCCAGCGTTCAGTATTAGTAGCAAGTGGCAGATGGAAGATACAATCTGGATTATAAGGCGAAAACTCCTCATACAGCATCCGGTCAAACAAAAAAATACGGTTCCAGCTGTTTTGGATGGAATCAGAATGTAATTCCAGAACCGGACTGTCTACAATAAAAGAAAGATACGGGATGTGGTAAATATTGCATATTTCAGAAATAACCGGAAAAAAATTGATCGTAAAGATAAACGTATAATCTTTTTGCTGTAATGCATGGTCTACCAGTGTGAGCTGCTCTTTGCTGGTAATTTCTTTATCTGTGATTTCGTCTGTAATGGTATCCACATGGAAGCCAAGCTCCTGTAATCCTGCGATAATATCCGGTTCACAAATACTGCCGTATTGATATAACAAAACATTCATAACAAACACCTCCAGTCCTATTTAACGAATTATATATCGGAAACAGAATTATAAAAATTAACACAGGAGAGATAGAAAT
>CANTHI010000452.1 GCA_947653505.1 uncultured Eubacterium sp. | reverse complement strand
GCCGGTTCTCTGTTGTGCAGAAGCCTGCTGGTTCGCGTCAGTTCTCTGCTGTACAAAATTCTGCTGATATCCGTCAGTTCTCTGCTGTACAAAATCCTGCTGATATCCGTCATTCCCCTGCTGCACAGTCTGCTGGTAATCATTGTTCTGCTGTTGTACAGAAACCTGCTGGTATGCAGCTCCAGACAGATTTACGGTTCTGTCCGGTTCTGCGTTCTCATACGGATTCCCGGCTCTGTCTTGTTCTGCGTTCTCATATGGATTCCCCGTTCCATATGAAGCCATAGTTCCAGACAAATCCTCAGCTCCATATGGGGTTGTATTTCCAGACGGATTCGTAGTTTCATGTGAACCTGTATCCTTACTCAGATTTACCGTTCCATATGGACTTGTATTTTCAAATGGATTCGCGGTTCCATATGGATTCGTATTTTCAGGCGGATTCGCAGTTTCATAGGAACCCATATTTTCAGATGGATTCGCAGTTTCATAGGAATCCATATTTTCAGATAGATTCGCAGTTTCATAGGAACCCGCATTCTTACTCAGATTCACCGTTCCCTGCAGGGCCATATTCCCTGACAAATTCCCATCCCCATATGAAGTTATTGCTTCTGCCGCATTTGCAGCTTCTTCTATTATAGTCACGGTTTCTGCCGCATTTACGGCTCCATCTGTGCCCACTGTTTCTGCCGTATGCACAGCTCCAGCTGCATCCGGTTCCCCCTGCTGCCCCCCGCTGTCTTCCGGCAGCGCCGCGTCCAAAACGGGATTTTCATCCTGCTTGTGACCGGTATCTTCGTACTGGCTTTTATCTTCCATTGCTGAGATCACCTCTTTTTTATTTTATATATCTGGAATGATTTGTCAATCCCTGCCATACAGATCTCTTGTATACACTTTGTCCAGCACATCTTCCAGTTCCTGCGCATACCGGTTTGCCACGATCACGTCAGATCTTTGTTTGAACTTCGCAAGATCCCGCACCACTTCACTGCCAAAAAATAAATCGTCTTTCAAAAACGTCGGTTCATACACGATTACCGTTGCTCCCTTTGCCTTGATCCGTTTCATAACACCCTGAATAGAGCTCTGTCTGAAATTATCCGAATCTGCCTTCATTGTAAGACGGTAAATACCTACGACACAGGCATTTCCCGGCATTCCGTTTAGTCCTCTGCTGCTTCCCTGCTCGTAATAGCCTCCTTTGGCAAGGATCTGCTCTGCCACAAAATCTTTCCGCGTACGGTTGGATTCTACAATTGCCTCGATTAAATTTTCCGGCACATCTTTATAATTGGCTAACAGCTGCTTCGTATCTTTCGGCAGACAGTAACCGCCGTAACCAAAGGAAGGATTGTTGTACTGCTGGCCGATCCTCGGATCCAGACATACCCCCTCGATGATGTTCTTTGTATTCAGACCGCGGACTTCCGCATACGTATCCAGCTCATTAAAATAAGATACCCGAAGCGCCAGATATGTATTCGCAAACAGCTTGACTGCCTCTGCCTCTGTAGATTTCATATACAGCACCGGAATATCCTCAGCAACCGCTCCTTCACACAACAGCCCCGCGAACACCTCTGCCTGTTTCTGCATGCTCTCACAAATACTTCCGACGACAATTCTGGACGGATACAGATTATCATGCAGCGCGTTTCCTTCACGCAGAAACTCCGGTGAAAACAAAATACGTTCCGTCCCGTATTTTTTTCCCGCTTCCTTTGTAAAACCAACCGGAACGGTCGACTTGATGACAATCACCGCGTCCGGATTTAACGCTGTCACGTTTTGTATCACTTCTTCTACTGAGGAAGTATCAAAATAATTCATTTTGGGGTCATAATTGGTCGGCGTGGATATGATCACAAAATCCGCGCTCTGGTAAGCCTGCGTCCCATCCACGACCGCGGTAAGCCGCAGCTTTTTATGCTCCAGAAACTCTGTAATATCCTGATCAATAACCGGCGATTTGCGTGCATTCAGCATCTCTACCTTTTCCGGCTGGATATCGACTGCTGTTACTTCATGATGCTGGGACAGCAAAACTGCCATTGACAATCCTACATATCCGGTTCCTGCTACTGCTATTTTCATCTGTCCGTACTCCTTCTATTCCCAAAGCCTGCCGCCATAAACACCCGCTTCTGTCAGCTGGCGGAACGCTTCCACTACACTGTCTTTATCCTGCGCATACGTCACGCCAAACCACTTATCCGGTGTCGGCAGTACCTTCACGACAGCCTGTCCGCTCTTTAACATCTGATCAATGACCGAAGGCAGCAGGTATTCTGCTTTACTATCCTCCGGATCCGTCTGCCGCAGAAACTCTGAAAATCCATCTTCCAGCACCTTTAGAAATTCCGGTGTCAGCCCCCACAGATTCATGGAAGCCAGCGTACCGTCCGGCAGCACCGTTCCATCCCCGCTTAAAATCTGTCCCGACGGCTTACGCTCTATGCCTCCTGTCTCAACGACCTTTACCAGCTCCTGTTTCGCATTTGTCTCACAAATCCCACGGGTTACAGCGCCGTTTTCGCTTAACGTATTCTGAATCTGAAAACCAGCCATACAATACTGGCCTTCGGTATGTTCATGCTCTCTTAAAAAATGCCAGACCTGTTTAAAGGCTGTTTTACCATAATAATCATCCGCGTTGATCACCGCAAACGGCACATCCAGAACCTTTCTGCAGGATAGAATCGCATGTCCCGTCCCCCACGGCTTTACACGCCCAGGCGGACACGTAAATCCATCCGGCAGGTCGTCTTTTTCCTGAAATACATATTCCACCGGACATACTTTTTCAATTCTGGAGCCAATGACTTCTTTAAATTCCGCTTCGATATCCCTGCGGATAATAAAAATCACCTTTGTAAATCCTGCTTCCAGCGCATCGTGAATCGAATAATCAATGATGATTTCCCCCTGCGGACCCACCTTCTGCAGCTGCTTAATGCCCGCTCCGTAACGGGAACCGATACCGGCGGCCATAATGACAAGCGCTATATCTTTCATAATATAATGATCCTCCTTATTTTCAAAATGACTTATTTATCATACCATTACTGGAGGTTTTGTTCAAGTAGAATCCTGCTGGTGGTTCATTCATTTTCTGCAAACGTAAAATTCATCCCGGATTTCACAGCACAGCCCACTGTACTGATCAAATCCGGGATGAAATCTCTGCCATATAATTCCGCTTTCTGGAAATCTAAAAACCGGAACGCAGAATCGTATTCTTCTAATTCCATTTTACCGTATCAGATTTTATATTGGATTATTTTTTTACTGTCACTTTAACCTTTTTGCTGATTCCGTTTGCGGATACTGTAAGCGTCGCTTTTCCAGCTTTGATGCCTTTTACTACTCCTTTTGATGTAACTGTCGCAACTTTTTTGTTAGAAGTCTTATATGTGATCTTTGCGTCTGCCGCAGCTGTTGCCCGAATCTTCCATGTTTTTCCGATTCTGATATCTGCCGCGGTCCTGTCCAGCTTCAGCAGACTGGTATTTAAATCAGCCAGTACAGGGCGTTCTTTCCGGTTCTCATCCTTTTCCTCTCCCAGCACATACTCATAATAACGGTCATGCATGTCCGCAGCTGAAAAACTGCTTCCCTCTGCCGTCACCGTCTCTTTTT
>CANTHI010000451.1 GCA_947653505.1 uncultured Eubacterium sp. | reverse complement strand
CGTGTGTAAAGCTTTTGAAAGCCAGCCGGATGGGAGGCGTTAGCCTGTCTGCCTGTGACGTTGGAAGAATGTTTAGAAGCTCTTGGTATTCTGCACGATACACAGGCGGCGAAGCCGAAGCGGCACCTTTAGCTGCTGGCGGAACGCCAGAAGCGAAGTAGGTGTCGCGCCCGTCCGGTACCATAGACTGGAAGCAGAATACCTGGAGCTTCTTACATTCTGGAATAGCATGCCCCGTTTTATTGGGCAAAGTCACAGGCAGACAGGCTAACGCCTCTCATCCGGCGTCCGCATAGCCAATACGCAACATTTTTATGTAAACTGTTGCAAATAACACAGGAAGCAATCTGAACGGCTACATTCCGTCAGAATATGGGTTCAAATTTTTTATTTTCTGCTTGACATTTTCAAAAAACAGGAATATTATGTACATATGAACAGATGCTCATATGATAATATATTTAAATAAAATTATTCAGACAATCAGAATAATACAGATGTATCTGCTGATAACGCAAATTAATAGAAAAAGGAGGATGATCATTTGCAGGAAAAAGATCTGGAAATTTGTGAAATGACAGAGATTCATGAGGAACTGTTAGAAACGGTCAACAGGCGGATGCCGCCCGAGGAGGAGCTGTATGATCTGGCAGAGCTGTTTAAAGTATTTGGGGATTCTACCAGAATACGGATACTTTTTGTTCTGTTCGAAGCAGAGGTTTGTGTCTGTGATCTGGCGGAAGCGCTGCATATGACACAGTCCGCTATTTCGCATCAGCTGAAAATCTTAAAAAATTCCAAGCTGGTGAAAAGCAGGCGGGAAGGAAAATCTGTATTTTATTCACTGGCTGATGGCCATGTCCGCACAATTATTGATCAGGGAAGGGAGCATATAGAAGAATCATAAAAAGAAGAATTATAAAAAAGAAGAATTATAAAAAAGAAGAATCATAAAAAAGAATTATCAAAACATCAGACTCAAAAACCAAAACACAAGATAATAAAAATAGAACAGAAAAATCAGAAATATCATAAAAATATAAAATGAAAAGAAAGGGAAGTAAAACGATGAAAAAGAAATTTAAATTACAGGATCTGGATTGTGCGAACTGTGCAGCAAAGATGGAAGATGCGATTAAAAAACTGCCGGGTGTTAATGATGCTTCTGTCAGCTTTATGACACAGAAAATGACAATCGATGCGGATGATGCACAGTTTGATGATATTATGAAAAAGGTTGTGGATGTGTGCGCGAAAGTGGAGCCGGACTGCAGGATTCTGATGTAGCTGGGAGATGTAAAAAAATCCGAAAAAAGTTTAGAAACCAGTGTTCCATCCAGATAGAAATTACAGTCTGTCATCGTCTGATTTATGTGATTGCTGCGTAAAATTCCAGACGGTGGATCTTCCGTATCGCCGCCGGAATTTGGCGTTGTATTACGGACTGTAATTTCTGTCCGGACAGAGCACCAGAAATGGAGAAACAGGAGAGTGAGCTATGACAAAAAAGCAAAAAAAGATGCTTTTTCGTATTATAATTACGTTTCTGGTGTTTGCAGTATTACTATTATGCGAACATACAGGGAATCTGGAGCGGGTGCCGGTACTGGCCCGGTTTCTGGTGTTTGCGGTTCCGTATCTGATCATAGGCTATGATATTATATGGAAAGCATTCCGGAATATCCGCAACGGGCAGGTATTTGATGAGAATTTTCTGATGATGCTGGCTACGTTTGGGGCATTTGGCGTACAGGAGTATGCTGAAGCGGTTGCCGTGATGCTGTTTTATCAGGTAGGCGAGCTGTTTCAAAGCTATGCGGTCGGCAAATCCCGCCAGTCGATTGCGGATATGATGGATATTTGCCCGGAGTATGCAAATATCGAACAGGAAGGCCGGCTGGTACAGGTGGATCCGGATGACGTTGAAATTGACAGTGTCATTGTAATAAAGCCGGGAGAGCGGATTCCATTAGATGGTGTTGTTCTGGAAGGAGAATCCCTGATAGATACGGCTGCGCTGACCGGTGAGTCTGTACCACGGCGGGCGTCTGTGGGAGATGAAGTGATCAGCGGCTGTGTGAATGGCAGCGGGACGCTAAAGGTGCGTGTGACAAAAGAATTTGACGATTCCACGGTGGCTAAGATTCTGGAACTGGTGGAAAACGCTTCCAGCAAAAAAGCAAAGGTGGAAAACTTTATAACACGTTTTGCAAAATATTATACGCCGGTTGTAACGATCGCGGCAGCTGTGCTGGCAGTTGTACCGCCGCTGATTCTGGGTGGCGGCTGGGCGGGCTGGGTACAGAGAGCCTGCATTTTCCTCGTAATTTCCTGTCCATGTGCACTTGTAATTTCCGTGCCGCTTGGATTTTTCGGAGGGATCGGAGCAGCTTCCCGGATCGGCGTGCTTGTAAAAGGCAGTAATTATCTGGAAGCAGTTGCAGAGATGACGACGATTGTTTTTGACAAAACCGGTACGCTGACAAAGGGAGAGTTTAAAGTAACCAGAATCCTGCCACAGTTGTATGATACCGGGCAGACAGAAAGCACTGGCGCAAAAAAGCATGCAAAAGACGGTGGAATGCCTGCGGAGCTGAAAGCCGCAGAAAGGAAACTGCTGGAAATAGCGGCGCTTGGAGAAGCCTATTCCAATCATCCAATTGCGTCGTCCTTAAAAGAAGCTTATGGGAAGGAGCCTGATTTGCAGCGGGTCTGTGCAGCGGAGGAGATCGCAGGACAGGGGATTCGTGTGCAGGTGGATGGAAACGCTGTGCTTCTTGGAAATGAAAAGCTGATGCGGGCAGAACAGATTTCCTATGTCCCATGTGACAGCGCGGGAACCGTTGTCTACGCAGCGCAGGAAGGCCGTTTTCTTGGCGCGGTTGTAATTTCCGATACGATCAAGGATGGTGCAAAGGAAGCTCTTTCGGATATGAAGCGGATCGGAGTAAAAAAGAGTGTGATGCTGACCGGGGACCGAAAAAAAGCCGCACAGGATACAGCGCAGGAACTTGGCATTGATGAGATCCATGCAGAGCTTCTGCCGGCAGATAAGGTAAGCTGTGTGGAAAAACTGCTGAAACAGCAGTCCGAAAAAGAACGTCTGGCATTTGTCGGAGACGGGATCAATGACGCGCCGGTACTGACAAGAGCCGATCTTGGGATTGCAATGGGCAGTATGGGATCAGACGCAGCGATCGAAGCGGCGGATATTGTGCTGATGGATGACGATATACGAAAAATCGCCGCAATCGTACGTATTTCCAGAAAGACGATGCGCATCGTGAAACAGAACATCGTATTTGCGCTGGGGATTAAGGCGCTTGTCCTGATTCTGGGCGCGTTTGGCGCGGCGAATATGTGGGAGGCAGTGTTTGCGGATGTGGGAGTATCCGTGATTGCGATTTTAAATTCGATGCGGACGCTGCAGACAAAATAAAAAAGGAAGTGGCTTTTGCAATAATTTACATTAAAATGCTACATTTTGGCTGTGAGGACGCAGGATGAGGGAAGCGGCCCTGTTTCATTGTTCCGGTTTCCAGAATGTAAGAAGCTCTAAGTATTCTGCATTTACTCTTTGGTACCGGACGGGCGCGTCACCTAATTCGCTCTGGCTGCCGCCAGCAGCTAAAGGTGCCGCTTCGGCTTCGCC
>CANTHI010000450.1 GCA_947653505.1 uncultured Eubacterium sp. | reverse complement strand
AGCATTATGCGCTGCTCGCGTTTTGTAAGTTAAAGAAAAAGGGAAAAATCAGCTTTTCCAGAAGGATGACTTATGTATCCAGAGCGGAACGGAAGGATATGAAATGCACGGTATTGGAACCGCCGTTTCAAATCCGTTTTATACGGGATCTGGTGAATGAGGAAATGGAAGAATGGAAACATGAGATAACCGGGCTGGGCAGGCGGGAGGTAAATGATATGATGGCGAAGATACCGCTGCTTCTCTGGCTCAGGATTCGTATGAACAAAGTGAAATTAAGATGTGTGAAAGCAGATACAGGAAGAGGAAAGAAAGTGGCACGCAGATATCAGACATTATTGGACAAATTTGTCAATATGCAGTATTAGCGCATTTTTAAGAGCATCCTGGATCCGTATAATTCCTGAGGGAGGATAGAGATGTATATTGTAATTGGGGCAAACGGATATATCGGTTCTTATATCGTTAAAAATATTTTGCATGATACGGATGATGAAGTTGTTGCCATAGGCAGGCATATCGATATGCGCAAACAGAACAGGAGAGTATATGCTATGAAATGTGACCTGACAGTTCAGGATGACATAGAAAGACTGAACAGAGAAATGTCACATATGCATAATACAAAGGTCATTTATCTGGCTGCCTATCATCATCCGGATGAGGTAAAGAGAAATCCTAAGACGGCCTGGAATATGAATGTCACAGTATTGTCTGATGTATTAAACAGGCTGGATCATGTGGATCATCTGATCTATGCTTCTACGGAAATGGTTTATGGCGCGGGAAGTGTGGAACATAAATTCGTGGAAACCGAAGAGCTGCATCCGGTGAATCTGTATGGGGTACAAAAGAAGGTGGCAGAAGCGGTTGTGTCAGGGCATGGATTTCATGTTGTAAGGCTGCCTTTTGTTATAGGGCCAGGTCTTCTGGAGGATAAAAGGCATTTTTATGACATCATTGTGGAGAATATCAGCAATGGTCAGGAAATAGAGATGTTTGAGGATGCCTACAAAACAGCTTTGGATTTTGATACCCTGTCTGAACTGATCGTACGTTTGTGTGAAAAAGGAGCCAGAGAATGCCCGCCAATTCTTAATATTGCGGGGGATCGTACTTATTCAAAATATGAGATCGGAATTGAGATTGCGAAGAAACACCATCTGGATACGAGGCTCATAAAGCCTGTCAGAATGAATCAGAAAAACGGGATATTTACAGAAACGAGGGCGGGTTGCACGCTGCTTGATAATAGTCTGGTAAAAAAGGTTCTTCATCTGAATGAAATCAGGATGAAATTTTAGTCTACAAATATATTCGGGGATGAAAGGAATGCAGAAATGAAAAGGGCACTGATTACAGGTATTACAGGACAGGATGGGTCTTATTTAGCTGAGCTTTTATTAGAAAAAGGATATGACGTATATGGGATTATGCGGAGAAAAAGTACAGCAGATTATGGCAATGTAGGACATATCAGAGAAAAGATACACCTGCTATATGCAGATATGACAGATCTGGTATCCCTGCTGAAAGCTGTTGCGGCAGCAAAGCCGGATGAAATATATAATCTTGCTGCGCAGTCGTTCGTAGCACCCAGCTGGGACCAGCCGGTTGCTACGGCAGATATCAATGCCATAGGTGTCGTGAATATGCTGGAAGCGGTTAAGGCCATCCGGCCGCAGGCACGTTTCTATCAGGCATCTACGAGTGAAATGTTTGGCCTGGTACAGGAAATCCCGCAAAAAGAGACGACGCCGTTCTATCCGAGAAGCCCATATGGAGTTGCGAAATTATACGGGCACTGGATTACAAAAAACTACCGGGAGAGTTATGGGTTGTATGCGTGCAGCGGCATTTTGTTTAATCATGAGAGCGAGCGCAGGGGCAAAGAGTTTGTGACAAGAAAGATCACGCAGGCTGCGGCAGGAATCCATCTGGGACTGCAGAAAAACCTGGAGCTTGGCAATCTGGATGCCAGACGGGACTGGGGATATTCCAAAGATTATGTAGAGGCGATGTGGCTGATGCTGCAGCAGGAGGAGCCGGATGATTATGTGATTGCAACGAATGAGACGCGGACCGTACGGGAATTTGCGCAGACGGCATTTCAGGCTGCTGGCATGCATATAGAATGGGAAGGAACAGGCGCTGACGAGATCGGAAGAGATCAGGCAACCGGGAAAGTGGTTGTGAAGGTAAATGAGAAACTTTTCCGGCCCGCGGAGGTAGCGCTTTTGCTGGGAGATCCCGCGAAAGCAGAGAAGAAACTGGGATGGAAGCGGAAAGTGGGATTTCAGGAGATGGTGGAGCGGATGGTAAAGAATGACATGGAAATGATGCGGCTGGATTCTGATGTCCATATTTTCTGAAAGAATAAAAAGGAACTCATGTATGAAAAAATATCGGAAATAATAAAAACAAATTCATACGTATGGGCGGCAGTATGTGCGTTTACTATAAGTATTCTGTTATTCAGCGTTTTTATTGGACAGGGTTTATGGTCTGATGTCATTACATATCGAAAGAGCGGGGATGATTGGATCGTACAGTATATAGAAAAGTAGACAGAGGGGTGAATATTCTGGTATATGATACAGTGACACAATCCGTTGTGGATTCTTTTGGAATTCAGGCTGAGAGTCTGGAGGGCAATCTTATCCGGTGAAATTTTCTTCCTGAATTCTGTTGTGCTGTGTGAAGATAATGAAATATAAAAAATTACAGTTGACAATGAAAAATTAGTATGTTATCGTGTGTGTACTATGAAATATGGACAGTAACGAAAATGGAAATTTAATGTGATTGATACATAATATTTTGATAATAACTTTATTCAGGAAAGAAGGAAATTATATGAATAGTCTGTTTTACTGCAGTATAGAAAGAAAAGGGCTCCTAAATGATTTCATAGAAAAGTTAGATAAATATTCAGAGGAAGTTTCCAGACAAATTTATGTGATAGATAAACCGTTAGGGAATGAAGGGAAAATGCAAGAGTATGAGTACAAAGAAAAGATAATTGTATTAATACCAAAGCAGCAAATACTTTTGGTCAATCTTGGAAAAGATTGTGACGAATTTGAAGATTTCGTGGAAGATTTTATAGATGATTTGGAATATTTGTCTAAAAGATTTGAGTACCAAAAATATTTAGGAAGAAAAAGGGCATGGCAGGACTGTATCCAAACGGTTCAGTATGAGGATTTGAAAGATTTCGAGATAAGCGAAATGTTAAAACAATATCGTATCCCAGTTCAGAATGAGAGGATTGTAGAACTGCTGATATCGTTACTGATAGGGAGTATTAATGATATTGATAAAATCGGTGTTCAGGTCCCGGAAACTTTATTAGATAAGGTCAAAAAGAAGATAGTATTATTTGACGGGATGCAAAGCAGATTTATTTTTGAGGATATAGATAAAGATGTTGTCAGGATTCAGGGATTGGCTGGCACTGGAAAGACAGAATTGTTATTGCATAAGCTTAGGGAAATCTATGTTGGTGAAAAAGACAGCAGGATTGTATTTACATGCCATAATAAAGTTCTGGCCCAGGATATGGTTCGCAGAGTTCCGCAGTTTTTTAATTTTATGAAGGTAGAAGAACAGATTGAATGGAACACACGATTATGGGTTTTTGCCAGCTGGGGTTCGCAGAGTATGCCAAATACAGGTTTATATAGTTATATATGCTGGC
>CANTHI010000449.1 GCA_947653505.1 uncultured Eubacterium sp. | reverse complement strand
TGGTTTTCTCAGGCATTTCATCAAATTACCGGAATGTTTATGTATGAATTTCTTCATGATGTTTCGATGTAATGTGTGTAAAGCTTTTGAAAGGGTATAGTTTTTTTGTCTCTGGTTAGAATAGTTTCAGGCAGGTGCCTTAGAGTGTCTGAAAAATCATTTCCGTAATCTGCAGAGTGTGAAGCACATCTTATGGAAAGTGTTGGAAAGTATTTTTTAAACATGCTCTGGGAACTGTAGAAAATAGCTCTGACACTTTACTGATGCAGATGATTTCCATACAGTTGCTAATTACAGATACCGGGGCCGATACAATGAATGATCAGGAGATGGAAAAATGAAAAAGGCAGTAATACAATGTCTGCTCTGCATTTTCCTGCCAGTACTGGCTGGCTGTGCGGGGCGTACGGAGGAAAAAGCAGAAAAATCTGAATACGCACAGGCTGTCGATGTACTAAAGGCGGTGGCAGATACTTATACAGAAGAAGAGAAGTTTGCAATGTACGGAGGGGATCAGGAGCATGCGGTCATGGATGAACCGGGCAGCTTTGATATAAACAGACCGGATGAAATGGAGCAGGTGCTGGGGCTTCCGGCAGGACTTGCCTCTGAGATTGAGGATGCGGCTTCGATGGTGCATATGATGAATGGGAATGTGTTTACAGGTGCGGCATACCGGCTGCATGAGAACACGGACCGGAATGCATTTGCAGAATCCGTGAAAACCGCGCTGCTGGACAGGCAGTGGATGTGCGGCCAGCCGGATACGCTGACAGTTATGGATGCAGACGGGTATGTAATTACTGCGTATGGGTCTGCAGAGCTGATGAAGACTTTTCAGGCCAAAGTAATGACTGTATGTAAAGACGCAAAAATACTGGCTGAGGCACCGGTTGGATAATGGTTTTTTCCAGTGTTTCTTTTTTATATTATTTTCTGCCGGTAACGATGGCTTTGTATTTTTTTACTCCGGCACGGTATCAGAATGTGGTTCTGCTTGTGTGCAGCCTGTTTTTTTATGCATGGGGAGAACCGCGGTATATAGCTGTCATGGGAATCAGCATTGTGTCTGGTTATGGATTTGGGCTGCTGGTGGAAAAATACAGAGAGAAATCATCAGGACGGTTCTGGTGTGTCTTATCGGTCGGTGTGAGCCTGTCTTTTCTGCTGTATTTTAAATATACAGATTTTTTTCTTATGAATATAAACCGGATCACCGGGCTGGAGCTTCCGGTGCGTCAGAGAACGCTTCCGGCAGGCATCAGCTTTTACACCTTTCAGATGATCAGCTATACGATCGATGTGTACCGGTCAGAAGCGGCGCAGAAAAATATCACGCATCTGGCTGTATATATTACGATGTTTCCACAGCTGATAGCTGGCCCGATTGTCCGGTACGCGGATATTGCGGACCGGCTCCGGCCGGAAGCAGAGCCGGATCACAGACGGCATACCACGCTGGATGCGGCGGCTCTGGGAATCCGTTATTTTGTGACCGGGCTGGCGAAAAAAATACTGCTGGCAGACCAGCTGGCGCAGCTGTGCACGGTTTTTCGCAATTCCGGGGAAAAATCGGTGTTATTTCACTGGATGTATGCGGTCAGCTGTTCGTTATATATTTATTTTGATTTTTCAGGTTATAGTGATATGGCGTCCGGATTAGGCAGGTTATTTGGATTCCATTTTCCTGAAAATTTTAAGTATCCTTTTATTTCTAAAAGCATGACGGAATTTTGGAGACGCTGGCATATATCGCTTGGTACCTGGTTTCGGGACTATGTTTATATCCCGCTCGGTGGCAGCCGGAAGGGACGCATGCGGCAGATGGTGAATATTTTTATTGTCTGGATGCTGACAGGACTGTGGCATGGAGCAGAGTGGAATTTTATAATATGGGGATTTTATTTTTCGGTATTTATATGTCTGGAAAAGGTACTGGTGATAAAAAACCGGATACTCTCTCATGTTTACTTTTTGTTTTTTATCAGTATTGGTTTCGTTATTTTCCATGCACAGAATCTGGGACAGGCATGTGCGGATATCGGCGGGCTGTTTGGCGCGGGAGGGATACCGGCTGTTTCGGACGAAGCGGTTTATTATCTGCAAAGTTATGCGGGATTGCTGGCAGTGGCAGTCTGCTGTGCGGTGCCGCTTGTGCCATTTCTGGCAGACAGGATCAGTCGTCTGCCGGCTGGCAGGAAGATTCTGTCTGGCATGGAACCAGCCACGCTTCTGGCACTTATGGTTTTGATCAGTGCATACCTTGTGGACAGCACGTTTCATCCATTTTTATATTTCAGATTTTAAAAATCGGGAAGAAAAACAGTTGTAAATGTCAGCAGGACTATTTGAGGCCGGGCAGTTGCCTGCCCGGAAGGGAGATATAGGAATGCAAAAACATCATGTTATGATTTGTATACTGGCAGCGTTATTTCTGGCCGCAGGTTTTGTGCTGTGTGTATTTGGAACGAAGCCTGTCTACTCAGACAGTGAACGGCGCTATCTGGCGCCAAAGCCGCGGCTGACAGCAGATACAGTAAAAAGCGGACATTTTATGGAAGAGTTTGAGGCTTATGCACTGGATACGTTTCCTTTCCGGGAGAAGCTGCGTACGGTCAGGGCATGGACCGGAACAAAACTGTTCCGATTTAAAGATCAGCATGGACTATACTGTTCGGACGGGTATTTTGCCGCAATGGAGTATCCGGTACATGAGGATTCTGTCCGCAGGGCGGCATTGCAGTTTGCGTCTGTCTGCAGGCAATACCTGACAAAAGATCAGCCGGTATATCTGTCAGTGATTCCGGATAAAAACTGTTTTCTTGCCAGAAAAAGCGGACAGCTTTCTATGGACTATGCAGCGTTTGAAAACTGCATGAAGCAGCAGATGCCATTTGCCCAATACATTCCCATCTCTGACCTTCTGGAACTGGAGGATTACTACCGCACGGATCCCCATTGGAGACAGGAGAAAATTACCGGCATTGCAAAGCGGCTGGCAGAGCGGATGGGGTCTGTACTGGACGAAGATTATACCATGCATACACTGGAGCAGGAATTTTATGGCGCATACTACGGACAGACCGCGCTTTCATCCGGACCGGATACCCTGCATTATCTGACCGGGCGGGCGATCGATAGCTGCAGCGTATACGACTGGCAGAATGCAAAGCAGATCCCGGTCTATGATAAAAATAAAGCAGCAGGAAAGGATGCTTATGAATTATTTTTATCCGGTCCGCTGTCACTGCTGACAATGGAAAATCCGAAAGCACACAATCAGAAAAGGCTTGTGATTTTCAGAGATTCCTTCGGCTCTGCCCTTGCGCCGCTGCTGGTTAGCGGATATGAGAAGATAACACTGGTGGATATCCGGTATATCCGGCCGGAACTGCTGGGGCGGTTTCTGGATTTTTCAGGATGTGATGTGCTATTTTTGTATAGTACGCTTGTTCTGAATCACAGTGAGACGTTTGCGGGGGATGTCCGGATAGCCTGGAAATGAAAATCCATTTTATGAGTATCTGGTTTCTTTTCGAATGGATGCATCACTGATATCCACAAGGCTTCCATCCGCCGCATGAAGGTCTATGCCATAGGAATGCAATAAAGTATCATCCTCTGTCTGATAACTCACATGATAAATAACAACTCCTGCCACAATGCTGCCAATACCTTTTAATGACACGTCAATATACACTTCTGC
>CANTHI010000448.1 GCA_947653505.1 uncultured Eubacterium sp. | reverse complement strand
TATGGTATAGAGAAGCTGTCTGATGATATGCTACATGGAAAAAGTAAAGCGGGAATCTCCGGTTGTATTTGTGGATGCGAATCTGCTGCCGTGCCTGCGCCAGTATGATCCGTCTTTGCAGTCGGTACTGGGGCTGCAGGATTATATATCGCTCAGCTACAGCCTGGACGAGGTCTGGACGTGGTATCTGGGCAGGAACAGGGGATTGGTGCTTATGGGAAATTATGGAGTTGAAATCAGTCCGCAGGTCATCAACGTGAATCTGAAGCAGGCCGGGGTGGATTATTTTGTCAGAAGTAAAAGCTGGTTTTCAAAGGAGTATATACAGGCACTGGATATTTTAAAAATAGGGGAAACAGACGGATATGAAGTGTACCGTGCAGGTCGCTGAACAGAAAGGGTGGATGGATATGCAGGTGATAAAATATGTATTTCAGCGTCATGGGGATGAGCGCGGCCAGCTGGTGGCGCTGGAAGAATTAAAAGATATTCCTTTTTCGATCCGGAGGGTTTATTACATGTATGAAACAGGTGACGGGGTGCGGCGGGGAGGGCATGCGCACAAATCTCTGGAGCAGGTGCTGATCTGCATTCATGGCGGCTGCAGGATCCTTTTGGATAATGGAAAGGAAAAAAAGGTCATAGATCTGGACAAACCGTATGAGGGTCTGTATGTGTCAAATGCGATGTGGAGGGAAATGTTTGATTTTACGCCGGATGCAGTGCTGATGGTGCTGGCGTCGGAATATTATGACGGACAGGATTATATCCGCAATTATGATGAATTTTTAAAGAGTGTGCATAAGGCCGGGACAGATCCTGCGGACAAACAGGCGGGTGAGAGAGGTTATCATGAGCGGGAGAAAGGATGAAGAGAAGCATATGCATGTACCGTATGTATCTTTGGAACATATGCACCGTGAGCTGGAAGAAAAAATCGTTCGCGCGTTTTTAAAGGTGTACCGGAAAAATGTGTTTATCAAAGGAGCGGAGCTGGAGCAGTTTGAAAAAGAATTTGCCGCTTATTGCGGAGCGAAGTACTGCGTAGGATGTGCCAGCGGGCTGGATGCGTTATATTTAATACTCAGAGCTTACGGAATCGGAAAAGGGGATGAGGTCATTGTTTCGGCAGATACTTTTATTGCCTCGGCACTGGCGGTATCTTATACGGGAGCGCGGCCGGTGTTTGCAGACGTACAATTAGAAACGTTTAATATCAGTCCGTCTGAGATCAGAAAGAAGATTACGAAAAGGACGAAGGCTATCGTGGCAGTACATTTATACGGACTGCCTGCTGAAATGGAGATGATATGGAAGCTGGCAAAAGAGTACGGTCTTAAGGTAATTGAAGACGCGGCCCAGGCACACGGAGCTTCTTACAAGGGAGTACGGGCCGGCCATCTGGGAGATGCCGCCGGATTCAGCTTTTATCCGGGCAAGAATCTGGGAGCCCTGGGTGACGCGGGAGCCGTAGTGACGGATGATGCGGATGTGGCAGAAAAGGTAAAAATTCTTGGTAATTATGGTTCGGATTATAAATACAATCATATATGCAGGGGAAATAATTCCAGACTGGACGAGCTGCAGGCCGCGTTTTTAAGAGTCAAGCTGCGGGAACTGGATCAATGGAACCGCTGCAGGGCGCAGATTGCAGACAGGTATGTAAAGGAAATCCATCACCCGCAAATTATGCTTCCGAAAGCGACAGAAGATTCTGTACATGCATATCATATTTTTGCGGTCCGTTGTGACAGAAGGGATGAACTGGAAGCATACTTACATGCAAAAGGAATCGGTACAAACAAGCATTATCCGACGCCTGTCCATTTACAGGGAGCGTATGCGGATATGGGATTTCATAAGGGGGATTTTCCCGCGGCTGAGAAAATAGCGGCAACAGAACTCAGTCTGCCGGTTTATTATGGGATGAGCAGCGGACAGGTCTCTTATGTGATTGATGCAGTCAATCAGTGGGAGCATGGAAAGGGGACTTATGTTTCAGTTTAAATATTATGAAGCTTCAAAAGAGGAGGAATGGGACAGGTTTATCGCACAAAACGCGGTAAACGGAACGTTTCTGCAGAGCAGGCATTTTTTGAATTATCATAAACCGGGAAAATTTCAGGATGTTTCCTTAATGGTTTATGATGAAAAAAACAGGCTGGCGGCATTGATTCCGGCATGTGAGATTGTGCAGGAGGAAAAGAAGATTTTCTATTCGCATAAAGGGACGACGTTTGGAGGAATTATCATCAGTCAGAAGTATTATAAGGCTGAGGCTGTGATGATACTGGTGCGGCAGCTTTTAGATTTTTTAAAAACGCTGGCATACGATGAAGTATATTTAAAGCAGACGCCGGATCTTTTTTCAAAAAGAGAAAACGCATTATGGCAGTATGTGTATGCATACTATGGATTTTTGGAATACAAAGAACTCAGTACGTATGTGGATTTGCCGGTGAAAGCAGAAGATATTGCCGCGGGCCTTTCGAATGGGAAAAGGCGCAACGTACGGGAAGGTATAAAAAAAGGACTGGATTTCAGACCACTTGATCAAAAAGAGCACATAGCGGATTTTTATTCTGTTTTATGTGAAAACCTGAAAAAATATGGAGCTGTTCCGGTACATACGTTAGAAGAGCTTCTGGAATTTAAAGATCTGAGGCTGCCGGACCGGTGTGGATTTTTTGGAGTGTTTAAGGACGGGGTCCTGCTTGCGGGATGCATGGTGTTTTATTTTCAGGAAAATACCTGTGTGCATACGCAGTATCTGGCAGCCAGACAGGAGTATCAAAAACTCAGCCCGATGAGCTATCTGTATTATGCGCTTATGATGGAAATGAAAAAACGCGGCTATCAGAAAATATCGTGGGGGATTTCGACGGAAGATTATGGAACGCGGTTAAATATGGGACTCATCAGAAATAAAGAATCGTTTGGAAGCTCTTATTGCAATAATCTGACGTATTATTATGATCTGGCGCAATGGCTTTCATCCGGATATGTCCGGGGAGGGGATGCATGATGCCGGAGAAAAAACGAAACATGCTTATCTATGCAGTCTGGATGGTCTGTACCTGCTGGAGTCTTTTTTCAGTCAGAAATAAACTGACTTATATTGAGTTTCAGTCAATGAACAGTGCGAATGAGGCATATATCGAAATCAAGGACACAGAAGACAGGATCATCCAGCAGTTTTATATGCCGTATGATATTTTTTATGGCGTTTCCATACAGATTGGAACATTTGAACGGGATAATAATTCGATATGGAAACTGGAGCTTGTGGAGCAGCAGACACAGTCCGTTATTTATGAAGAGGTATTTCATGCAGGTCTGATACCGGATAACAGTTATTATCTGCTCCGGTCAGATAAAAATATAAGAGTAAAACAGGGTGAAGTGTATGAACTGCATATTATGGCACAATCCGTATCACAGCATTCCTCCCTGGCATTTTACCGGTCTGATACAGATGTGCTGCGTCAGAACAGCCTGTATGTAAATGGTGCATATATGGATGCGGATCTGTGCTTTAAAGTATATGGAGGGGAAGCGGATCTGTGGTGGACCGGATTTGCGGCTGTATGTGCTTTGGTGATTCTGGCTGTACTCAGAAACATGCTGAAAGCGGATTTTCTTAGGAAAAAGATCAGGGAAGATCCGGTATGCCAGTGTCTGGTGCTGGCTGTTTTTGTGTTTTTGCT
>CANTHI010000447.1 GCA_947653505.1 uncultured Eubacterium sp. | reverse complement strand
TAAATGCAGAATACTTAGAACTTCTTGCATTCTGGAAAAGTCACAGGCAGACAGAGCACCGCCTCCCATCCGGCGTCCGCTTAGCCAATGCAATACACAACACTTTTATGTAAATTGTTGCATTTGCTCTTAAGTTCCCTCATCTGGCGTCCGGGAGGCCAGTATATGCTGTTCTGGTTTATCCAGGTTAGGGCTTCCTGCATTCTGGAGCGGTCACAGCAGACAGGGCAGATTTCCTCTCCCAGCGCCCGGATGTCCAAAATGTAACATATTATGAAATGTAAATGTTGCACTTATCTGCTTAAATTAGTGCATATGGGGATCCGCCCCAAAGTAATGATTCAAAAGTTATTTCAGACAGTTCTCTACGTTTACCCCAGACGAATCTCTGAAAAATCTATCTCAAAATCGTCATAGATTCCAGCTTTTATTTTGTCTGAAAAAGAATATTCTTCAAACGTATCATGTTCAAAATTGTAAACAGTAATCTGCAGCTTTACAGGATCAACAATCCAGTACTCCCGGACTCCTGCCGCATGATATCTGAATAGTTTCCTGCCATAGTCCATTTGCCGGCTGCCGGGGGACACAACTTCAATAATCCAGTCTGGTGCACCGCAGCAGCCTTCATCGGTGAGCTTATTTTTATCATAAATCACAGAAATATCCGGTTCTAAATATGTTTTATCATCAGCATTGGGAAATACTGCAAATGGAGCAGGATATACTTCATAGCTGCTATTTTTAATCTGTATATAATTTTCTATCGCCCAGTCAAAGAAATGCACAAGTTTCTGATGGATTCTGTCAGGCGCCGCCATCATATACATTTCACCGTCGATCAGCTCCGCCCTTTGTCCATCTGGCAAACGATAAATATCTTCTATTGTATAATATCCTGAGTCTGTAGCTAATGCATCCATTTGATCACCATTCATTCTTTCTTTAGCTGTTTATGATTATATCATTTTTATATCATGCTGCATAGGTGGCAGAAATCATGAATCTGAAATAAATGCAACATTTTGGGACAGTTCCTTAGTAACAGTTCAGGCAGGTCTGCGCATGTGCTGCGCTGACCGTATGAAAATGTAGTGGTTGCAGGTATCCAGCCCATCGCGAAGCGATTTCTGATGGCTGGATACGTAACAGTTTCATGGGTTATCTGAGTTGTTACCAAAGACCAGACGTATCTGCGAAAAAAATAAAAAAGTGATTGACACACTCGTTGTATTAGTGTATTATTTGATTAATACAGAGATACAAAAAAGAAAGGAAGTGCATTTATGCCGTGGAATCTGGATTCTGATCGTCCGATTTTTATACAGATCCTGGAGCGAATCCGCATGAATATTATCAGCGGAAAATATCAGCCAGGGGAAAGGCTGCCGTCTGTACGGGAGCTGGCTGCGGAGGCTGCGGTGAATCCGAATACGATGCAGCGGGCGCTTGCAGAGCTGGAACGGGCAGGACTGGTGTATTCCAGGCGTACCAGCGGAAGATTTATTACGGAGGATCAGGAAATGATAGAAATGTTAAAAGCAGATATAGCGAAAGAGAAAATCAGGCTGTTTCTGGAAAGTATGCAGCAGCTTGGTTATGGCAAAGAGCAGATACTGTCGCTGATGCGTCAGTCTATGGAGGAAGGAGAGGAGTTATGAGTGCGTTATTAGAGTGCAGGAAACTGACCAAACGGTATAAAGCAAAGGAAGTGCTAAAGCAGATGGATTTAACGCTGGAAAGCGGACATATCATCGGGCTTCTGGGGCCGAACGGCAGCGGGAAGACAACGTTTATTAAAATGTTAAATGGACTGCTGGTACCGACAGAAGGGGAACTCCTCTTTTGTGGGGAAAAGATCGGTGTGGAGAGCAAGAAGCATATTTCCTATCTGCCGGATCAGACATATTTAAATATGAATCAGAAGGTTGGGGATATCGTTGCGTTTTTTCGGGAGTTTTATGAAGATTTTGACGAGGCGCGTGCCTTCGATATGCTGGAAAGACTGAAAATCAATCCACGGGATTCGTTAAAAACATTGTCGAAAGGAACGAAGGAAAAAGTGCAGCTTGTGCTGGTGATGAGCCGCAGGGCAAAGCTGTATGTGCTGGATGAGCCGATCGCGGGTGTGGATCCGGCAGCCAGGGATTATATTTTAAATACAATTATAACAAATTACGAGCCGCAGGCTTCGGTGCTGATTGCGACGCATCTGATCGCGGATATAGAAAATGTTTTAGACGAGATTATATTTTTAAAGGATGGACAGATTGTGCAGCATACATCAGTAGATGAGATACGCAGTAAAGAAGCAATGTCTGTGGATGCATATTTCAGGGAGGTATTCAGATGTTAGGAAAATTATTCAGACAGGAACTCAGGACGCAGGGCAGGGTAGTCACCGGAATGTACGGGGTACTGGCTGCGGCGACGATATTAATTAGTGTTTTATTTTATCTGAGCAAGGCTTTTCAGGTGCGTGCGCTAAACGCCGTATTTATGATTGGATGTGTTTTTTATGGAATCACGCTTATTGTTTCCGCTGTGACGATATTTATTTATTTGTGTTTTCATTTTTATAAGTCGATGTATTCGGAACAGGGATATCTGACGCATACGCTGCCGGTAAAGACGACGCATATCTTAAATGTCAAGGTGGCAGTATCTTTCGGTTATCTGTTTCTGACGGCTGTTTTGTGTATACTGTCGTTTCTGATTATCGGAATCGTGATGGACGGGATATCCGCTGCAGATATCGTGAATGTTTTTTACAATTCCGTCAATGATCTGTCAGAAGCAATGAATCTGCCGGTTTTCGGGGTTTTGCTGTTCTTTTGCGGCGCTGCCCTGCTGGGATGCCTAAATTCCCTGCTGCTGTTTTTTGCAGGCAGCTCAATCGGACAGCTGTTTCAGCGCTCGAAAGGAGCGTGCGGGATTGCGGCAGGAATCGGACTGTATTATTGTACCCAGATTCTTTCGATAGTGGCGGTTTTGCTTGGATATCTGTTGTATGAAATGGTGCCTTTTATGAGAAATACCGGATGGATGATGAGCGGAGCCCTGCTGCTGACACTGATCTGGACGGCAATCTATTATATGATCTGCAGGGTGATTGTGACAAAGCATCTGAATCTGGAATAGGTGGAATAGATAGAATAGATGGATTGGATGGATTGGGTGGATTGGATTGGATCAGGACATACTGAAATAAGACACTGGGCCCGGAGCAGGACACCGGGTCTGGATAAGGAGGAAACGCTATGAAAAGCGGAAAAAAATGGATTGCGCTGTGACTGGTGTGTCTGCTTTATTTTGTCTGCTGTCTGGTAAAGGAGACTGATGTCTGGATGGTTTTATTTATATGGGCCACAGGACTTTCCATTTTCCCTGTCACAAAGTTTCTCCCCGGAACGGTACGTGGCAGCGGCAATGACAGATTTCCCCTTGCTCCGCCCGATTATCCTGACCGAGCAATGATAAATCGCCAGAAACATCACGATCCTTTCCGTAAGCTGTCTTTGCAGATATGCGGTAAGCAAAATTCCTTTATCATAACACATGCTGGCATTCTGGTAACATCTGTATAAGGCTCCTGCATAAGCCTCGCAAAGCGCGCGTCCACGCAGTGGGATAGACAGGCTTTGCCTGTCTGACTGCATGGCTTTGGAAAAATACCTGCCGTTTGCCTCCTGCTTTTTCAAGAATGCA
>CANTHI010000446.1 GCA_947653505.1 uncultured Eubacterium sp. | reverse complement strand
TTGTTATAAAATTAACAAAAAATAAATAAAAGCCAAGCAGGTGGAAAAAGCGGAAGGAGAAAGAGAAATGAGCGGGAACGGAAATAATAAAAATATCTGGAAAAACGACAGGGAATGCGATAGAATACAATCAGGTTATACTCTGAAAAAATAGAAACAGGCAGCGGACGGACCGGTCCATAGCTGCAAAATTACGGAAAGAAATGAGAGTGGACAATGAGTGTGAAAATGAATGATATTGACAATACCAGACTGGAAGAAGCGATGCAGGTCTATATGCAGGATCAGGATAAAGAGAATCTGGTCCGGCTTGTGTATGCAATTCAGGAGACAAAGCTGTTTGTGCCGGCGATGGCGGTGCACAATAAAAAGCAGGGAGGATTCCAGCCGTATGTTATAAAAAATGCGCAGGGGGATTTATATATGCCTGCATATACGTCAATGAAAAAGTTTCCGGAAGACCAGAAGTATCAGGGGATGCTGAAAATTCAATATAAACAGTGTGTGTCCATGCTGCTGGATCATCCGACGCTGGTGCAGGGCATAGCGCTGAATCCGTATTCGGATAATCTGCTGTTAAAATCCCAGATGCTGGAGCTGAGCCGTAAAGTAGAGCAGGATGCAAAGCAAAAACCAAAAGCGTATTCTGTGAAAACAGAGGACTTCCGCATGGTCGTGCGTCATAACGTGGAATTTCACCAGATTCCGGAAAAGCTGTTTGCGCAGAAGCTGGAATTTATCCAGAGTCTGGACGAAGAGAAGCTCTGTGAGCTGTATCAGGCGCCTTATCTGGAGGTTGGACAGGCCGGGCAGTATCCGTATACGAAGGACAGCTTTGAGATCATGGAGCTGAGCGTTCGTGAGGATCTGAGCATTATGCAGATCATTGCTCCATCAAAATACCTGTATCAGACCAACTGCAGGGAGCTGTACATCGTCTGGAATCCGCTGACAGGGCAGGTTGGTTATTATGTGATTGAAAAAGGACTGGACACGGAGGAGACGCAGTTTCATCTGGATGTTTTCAGGGAAGACGGTACCTGGGAGAAGCTCGAAGAGGCTCCGTCAGACGGAAACGTGATGAATCGCGTGATGGAATTATTTGGAGGAGAGCCATGATCACAATAGGGATAGTAATAAGCAATGCATACGTGGATTATTCAGCGCATATGATACGTGGATTATGCAGCCGCGCGAAAGAAAAAGAAGGCGTGAACCTTATTTTCTTTCCGGGGATATTATGCAGCGATCTGGGAAATACAGCAGGCGACATCAAAATGGAGTTGTATGGAGATGCGGTTGCATTGGTGGATGTGCTGATTATTTCGGATCAGGAGATGCTGCAGATGCTTTTGGACCAGCCGGAGGGAGCGCTTTTTTCCAATGTGCTGGAGCATGTGCCGTATTTGCTGCTAAAGGATGATGCCGGACAGGTATTTGATCAGGCAGTTGCACTGGCGCAGGGACAGCCAGAGGAATTGTCCGACGCCGCAGGCGGGGACGAGGAAGAAGATCTGTTTGCGAAGCCGGGCCAGACAAAGGCACAGCGGCGCGACCGTTTTGAGCACGCGCTGGAATTTGCGATGAAAGCGCACAAGGGGCAGGTACGGAAAGGCTCGTCGGTGCCATATATTTTCCATCCGATTGAAACGGCGCTGATCGCGATGACGCTGACCAGAGATCAGGACATTATTCTGGCATCCCTGTTTCATGATATTATCGAAGATACGCGCTACAGCGCGAAAGATATCGAGGATGCGTTTGGCAGCCACGTAGCGCATCTGGTACAGATGGAGAGTGAGAATAAGCGGAAAGGGCAGGACGCGTCTGAGACATGGAAAATCCGCAAGCAGGAGTTTATCGACGGACTGGACCAGAAATCAAAAGATGAAAAAATCATCGCGCTGGCAGACAAGCTGTCCAACATGCGTGCGACAAGACAGGGTTATCTGAAAAATGATGAACGGTTCTGGGAGCGGTTTCACCAGAAAGATAAAAATATGCATGGCTGGTATTACCGGACGGTGGCAGATAAGCTGAGGGAATTTGAAGACACGGATGCATGGCAGGAGCTGAACCGTCTGATTGGAGAGGTTTTTGAGATGTAGCCGCAGCCGGAAACTGCTGAATGGGATCCGGATGCGGACTTTGTGAATGGAGGATCCGGTTTGGAAAAGACGCTTATGAGCCAGAAAGAAGCGCTGGCGCAGCTGCCGCAGGATTTTCTGACACGAATGCAGGAACAGCTGGGAGATTCTTATGAGGCATTTCTGGCAGAATATCAAAAAGAACGGACCTATGGGCTTCGCTGCAATCCGCTCAAAACAGACAGGGAAAAGCTGCAGGCAGCGCTTTTGAAAGAACAGCTGGTCCTTGAAAAAATCCCGTGGGCCTGGGAAGGCTTTTATTATCCGCCGGACGCACATCCGGGAAAGCTGCCGCTGCATGAGGCCGGTGGTTATTACATACAGGAGCCAAGCGCTATGATCGCAGTACAGCTGCTGGATCCAAAGCCAGGGGAAAAGATCCTGGATCTGTGCGCGGCGCCGGGAGGGAAGAGCACGCAGATTGCCGGACGGATGCAGGGCAGCGGGCTGCTTGTCTCAAATGAAATCATTTCCCAGCGCGCCAGGACATTATCGCGCAATATAGAGCGGCTGGGCGTGCGGAACGCGGTGGTATGCAACGAGACACCACAGCGGCTGGCAGAGCGTTTTCCGGTATTTTTTGACCGGATTATAGTCGACGCACCCTGCTCCGGAGAAGGGATGTTCCGCAAGGATCCGCAGGCATGTGCGGAGTGGAGTCTGCAGCAGGTAGAACACTGTGCCGCAAGACAGCGCAGTATTTTATCCTGCGCGGCTGCAATGTTGAAAGCAGGTGGTGTTCTGGTATACTCCACCTGTACGTTTGCACCGCAGGAAAATGAACAAAACGCGGCATGGCTGGTGCAGGAATTTCCAGAACTTACGCTGGAAAAAAGTGAACAGATCTGGCCGCATCTGCAGCGTGGCGAGGGACATTACGCAGCAAAATTCATCAAAGCGGGAACAGCCGTGCAGGATGGATTTTTTTCTGCGTTAAAAGCAGGTACCGGAAAAAAACAGAATCAGAAAAATTCGCAGCCTTATCTGGAACAGCTGGAGGATTTTTGTGTACAGACACTTTCCAAAGAAATGCAGACATGGATATTTGAGCAGATTTCGGAAGGAAAACTCACGGTATTCGGAGAACATTTATATCTGCTGCCGTCCGGAACCGGAAGTCTGGACGGGTTGAAAATAGAACGTGCAGGATTGTGTCTGGGCTGCTGTAAGAAAAACCGTTTTGAGCCGTCCCATGCGCTGGCGATGGCGCTGCGTCCGCAGGAGGCAAAGCAGACGCTGGAGCTGGAAGAGCCAGAGCGGTTTTTGCGCGGAGAGTCAGTCTGCTGCGGGAGACAGAAAGGGTGGACGCTTGTGACGGCAGAGGGCTGTTCGCTCGGATGGGGAAAGGCCGCGCAGGGAGTGCTGAAAAATCATTATCCGAAGGGGCTGCGGAGAAGCTAAATGCGGATGAGACAATTTACATAAAAATGTTACATGTTGGCTATGAGGACGCCGGATGGGAGACGTTAGCCTGTCTGCCTGAGACTTTTCCAGAATGTTAAGAAGCTCTAGGTATTCTGCATCCAGTCTGTGGTACCGGACGGGCGCGACACCTGGTTCGCTTCTGGCGTTCCGCCAGCAG
>CANTHI010000445.1 GCA_947653505.1 uncultured Eubacterium sp. | reverse complement strand
CAGGCTTAAAACCTCGTATGTACTCATCCGCACCACCTCCCCTCTTTTTCAAGTTCAGGGAGGCTTTCCACCTTATAACACGGTTACAACGTTCCTAACCCATGAATAGTAATCCACCCTTTCCCCTGTTGTGTCCTCAATCCCCTTTAAATGCTGTTTATAACGTTACTCCGCTTCTATCTCTTTCATGGCTGTACACTCCGCAATGGAAGTAAAGTTATGCTACATTTACCGGGCAACTCCTTTTTTTCAGTCTTGAATTTTTTCCTTCTTTATTATATGATTGTAAAAATGCCCGGAAAATTATACCCGGGAGCGATATCTTTTCCATATATCCTGAACTGGTACCGTATTGCAAACATAACGCCCGCGTGCCGGATAAGCCGGCAGACTTTAGCGAACGCGGGTATATATTTCCAGAATGCAAGGAGGACAACTTATGAAGCACTTACTGAATCCATTGGATTTTTCCGTATCCGAGCTGGACGACCTGCTGCGGCTGGCGAATGCGATTGAAGCCGACCCGCAAAAATACGCGCATGCCTGTGAGGGGAAAAAGCTGGCAACCTGTTTTTATGAACCAAGCACCCGCACCAGGCTCAGCTTTGAAGCTGCCATGCTAAATCTTGGTGGCAGTGTCATTGGCTTTGCCAGCAGCGACAACAGCTCTGCCGCAAAGGGAGAGAGTGTATCGGATACGATCCGTGTCATTTCCTGCTATGCGGATATCTGTGCCATCCGCCATCCGAAAGAAGGCGCAGCCCTTGTGGCCAGCAGCCGCTCTTCCATACCGGTGATCAATGCAGGCGACGGCGGCCATCAGCATCCGACGCAGACACTTACGGATTTATTAACCATCTATTCTCTGAAAGGTCATCTGGACCATTTAAAAGTTGGTCTTTGCGGTGATTTAAAGTTTGGCCGTACCGTGCATTCCCTGATCAATGCCCTGATCCGCTATCCTGCTGTTGAATTTGTGCTGATTTCACCAGAAGAGCTGCGTGTACCCGGCTATATCCGCGAAGATGTGCTGGACGCAAACCAGATTCCGTACAAAGAAGTCGAACGTTTAGAAGAAGCAATGGCTGATCTGGATCTTTTATATATGACCCGCGTACAAAAGGAACGCTTTTTCAACGAAGAGGATTATATCCGTATGAAAGATTTTTACATACTGGATAAGGCGAAAATGAAGCTTGCTCCAAAAGATATGCTCGTACTCCACCCGCTTCCGCGTGTCAATGAAATATCCGTGGAAGTCGACGACGACCCGCGGGCTGTCTACTTTAAACAGGCACAGTACGGCGTCTACGTCCGGATGGCACTGATTCTGACACTGCTTGACATTCATATTGATTAGGAGGACATACCATGTTAAATATCAGCGGAATCCACGAAGGCTTTGTATTGGACCATATTCAGGCAGGCATGAGCTTCCAGATCTATCACGATCTGAAGCTGGACCGTCTGGACTGCTGTGTCGCGATTATTAAAAACGCCCGCAGCAACAAAATGGGTAAAAAAGACATCATCAAGGTAGAATGTCCGATTGATGCATTAGATCTGGATATTCTGGGATTTATCGATCACAATATCACCGTAAACATTATTAAAAACGAAAAAATAGTGGAAAAACGGGTCCTTTCGCTTCCAAAAGAGGTCAGAAACGTCATCCGCTGTAAAAACCCGCGCTGCATTACTTCCATCGAGCAGGAGCTGGATCAGATTTTTGTACTGACGGATGCGTCAAAGCAGGTCTACCGGTGCAAATATTGTGAGACGAAGTTTAAAGGCAGACGCAGACTTACGAATCTGAAATAAATGCTGAATACTGAAATAAAAATCTGAATCAAAATCTGAATCAACGAAAGGACTACCGCCATGCCGCAACAGACACGCACCTACATTGCTATTGACTTAAAATCTTTCTATGCCTCTGTCGAGTGCGCCGAACGCGGTCTGGATCCCCTGACGACCAACCTTGTCGTCGCGGATGCCAGCCGTACGTCAAAAACGATCTGTCTGGCTGTCTCGCCGTCGTTAAAGGCTTACGGCATTTCGGGCCGCGCAAGACTGTTTGAAGTCATAAAGCGTGTGAAAGAGGTAAATGCCAGCCGTCTGCAGCTCGCTCCCGGACATACGTTTACGGGGGAGTCTTTTTGTGATACAAAGCTGCGGCAGTCTCCCTCACTGGCTGTCTCTTATATCACTGCCCCGCCGCGGATGGCACATTATATGGAATACAGCACGAGAATTTATAAAATTTATCTGAATTTTATTGCCGCGGAAGATATCCATGTCTATTCCATTGACGAAGTATTTATTGACGCAACTTCCTATCTTGGCACTTACCAGCTGTCCGCCCGCGGGCTTGCCCGGAAACTGATCGGGGAAGTGTATCGCGCCACCGGCATTACCGCGGCGGCCGGAATCGGCACAAACCTGTACCTGAGCAAGATCGCGATGGACATCGGCGCCAAGCATACCGCTCCAGACAACGACGGGGTACGAATCGCACAGCTGGACGAATTATCCTACCGGAAGCTGTTCTGGAACCACCGCCCGCTTACCGATTTCTGGCGGGTCGGCAGGGGCTATGCGAAAAAGCTGGAAGAAGCCGGACTGTATACAATGGGCGATATCGCACGCTGTTCCATCGGAAAACCATCGGATTTTTACAATGAAGACCTGCTTTACCGGATGTTTGGCATCAATGCGGAACTGCTGATTGATCATGCCTGGGGATGGGAACCTTGTACAATCGCAGATATCAAAGCATACGAGCCGGAATCTTCCAGCACCGGCTCCGGACAGATCCTGCAGCGGCCGTACCATTTTGAAGAAGGAAAGCTGGTCATCCGGGAAATGGCAGATCATCTGGCGTCAGACCTTGTCAGCAGACGGCTTGTCACAGACCAGATCGTCCTGACAATCGGCTATGACAGGGAAAATCTGTCAGACCCGCAGATCCGCAGGCTTTACCACGGGCCTGTCACAACGGACCGGTATGGGCGCAGCGTCCCAAAGCATGCACACGGCTCCCGGACCCTGCACCGCGCCACATCATCCGCAAAGCTTTTGATGGAAGCTGCCGTCAGCCTTTATGAAGAAATCATTCATCCGGACCTGACACTGCGCCGCATTTATCTGACTGCGGCGCGCGTCATCAGCGAAGATGCGTCCACGCAGCAGACAGACTTTTATCAGATGGATCTGTTTACCGATTATGAAGCGCTGCGCAGACAGGAAGCGGACGAAAGAAAGGCTCTGGAACGGGAGCGGAGCGTACAGCAGGCCGTGCTGGATATTAAGAAAAAATATGGCAGCAACGCGGTAATCCGCGGGATGTCGCTGGAAGACGCAGCTACCTCGGTGACACGCAATGGGCTGATTGGAGGGCATAAAGCATAGCAGAAGCTGTCTGGCGGACAGAGAGTTACTTTTCACGGGTCAGGAGCGCGCAGGGTCTGCCCCACCGGGCATAAACTGCGCGTTCCGTGAGAATATGATTCAGGAGTGAGGGGCGATTTTGCGAAGCAAACTTTCCATATCGCCCCAAATTGTTGCTATAAGCGGCCCCTGGGCCGTGAATAGTAACGACAGAGAACAGCAGAAATGGTTTATAGCTGCAATTCCATAGACTTTAGATTCTGGATGTGGTATACTTCTGTTAACAGAAACTAATAGGTAATTGCGAAACTCAAAGAAAATTGGAGGATAAACAGCGTAAAACACA
>CANTHI010000444.1 GCA_947653505.1 uncultured Eubacterium sp. | reverse complement strand
GTACATTCCGATATTGAGGAGGTTAAGCTGAATGCAAATCATCCGTGGATAGGGAGGAAATCTTGTGTTTTTAGAACAGATTGCAGGGCAGCTGGAACAGGCTGCAAAAGAGATCAGGGACAAAGAAGTGACGTTATTTGTCATCAGTAACCTGCCATTTCGTACAAAGAGGGCATTCCGGTATCTGAAAGTACAAAATGTCAGATGGACAAGAGACGGTGCCCGGAAGCTGATGACAGCGATGCATATCGGCCTTATGCCTTTAAAAGAAAATGCATTTACAAAAGGAAAAGCAGCGTTCAAAGCGGTCCAGTATATTGGTGCCGGACTGCCTGTAATTGCTTCGCCGGTAGGATTTAACCGCGTAGTGGTAGAGGATGGAAAAAACGGGTTTTTGACAGATTTCGAATGGGCGGAAAGAATCCGGTATTTATCTGGATCCTTTGAAAAATGGGAAGTGTATTCCAATTGCGCCAGAAAACACTGGGAAGAAAATTTTAACAGCAGAAGGAATCTGCAATACTGGAAAGATGTGATTGGAAATGATCAGCAGACAGGTGAAATAAGATGAGGAGAGCAGCCTGGGTCCTGCCAGACTTTGCAGAAGGTTCCGGCGGGCATAGGACGATTTTTCAAAATATAGCGTATTTATCAAAACATGGATATAAAAATGATGTATATGCGGAAGATAACGGGCATTTTAAAAATGTAAGAGATCTCAGACAGAAAGCCATCTGTTATTTTGGGGACTGTAAATGCAGTTTTCATTTGGGATATGAGATAAAAGGAGTTTATGACATCGTCTTTGCGACTTCATGGAAGACAGCGGCTGTTGTGGACGCCTGCTCCTGTGGAGGTGAAAAAGTGTATTTCATCCAGGATTTTGAAGCTTTTTTCTATCCAATGGGCGGGCAGTATTTATCGGCATGCCGCTCCTATTGTTATGATCTGCATTTTATAACCATTGGAAGATGGCTGCCGCAAAAACTGTTTCGGGAGTATGGGAAAACATCCCGGTATTTTGACTTCTGTGCGGATCCGGATATTTATTTTGATCTGGGGCACAAACGCAAAAAAGCAGTCTGTTTTCTTTATCAGCCGGAAAAACCAAGGCGCTGCAGCAGGCTGGGCATTGAGGCGCTGCGTATCGTAAAACGACTCCGGCCAGAGGTAACGATTTATCTGTACGGCTCAGATTTTTGGGAAAGGATCGGGTTTGAACATACAAACCTGAAGCTGGTTTCTCCAGAGACCTGTAATAAGCTGTATAACCAATGTTCGGCCGGCCTGTGCATAAGTTCGTCAAATCCATCGAGGGTTCCGTTTGAAATGATGGCGGCAGGACTTCCGGCAGTAGACTTATATTTGGAAAATAATCTGTATGATATGCCGTCAAATGTAAGTCTTGCTTTGTGTGAGCCTGCAGCGATTGCGCAGGCAGTCCTGGACCTTCTGGACCATCCGGCGCTTGCAAAGCAAATGTCAGAGGAAGGGAAGGAATATATGCAGGGAAAGACGATGGAATATGGATACAGACAGTTTTATGATGCGGTAGGGCATATTGTGGGCAGCCGGGCAAAAGGGGACGCACAGGCGGATGAAACTCTGGATGAGGATGAAATTCAGGATGAAATTCAGGATAAAATTCTGGATGAAATTCTGAATGAAATTCCGATGAAAAAGATTTATCAGAAAAAACCTGTAACAGCCAGTGCGGAACTGAAGGAAAAAATATCTGCCAAGGCAGGCAGGAGAGCTTCCCTGCTGGATTGTTTCAAAAAGAACAGATTTTTAAGAAACAGCAGGCTGATCCGGAGGATCTGTCTGATGCTCCGGGTGAAAAGGAGATCAGGATGAAAAAAGCAGACAGGGAGCCTTTGGCTGTTTTCTTCTATGGGTTTATTTTATGGCTGATCGAATCAGCCGCGGCGGAAGGGATTACAAAATTATATTTTTTTACAAGAGAAGGGGAATTTTTTAAAGACTTATACGAGGAAGTGGCAGGGATTCAGTTTCCGGAAAGAAAACTTCCGGCGGCAGAAATATTGGAGGTGAGCAGAATGTCTACCTTTCTGCCATCCTTTTGTGAAATTAGCCTGGATGAATGTATGCGGATCTGGAACCAGTATGAGACACAGTCCATGTCCGCGCTGATGCGGTCATTTCATACAGATCTGTACCGGATGCGGAAATATTTTGCAAAATACAGGATTGACCCGGATGAGAAGATCGTAAAGCCCTGGGAAGACAGGAGAGTGCAGGCATTGTTTCAGGATGCGGAGTTTGTGGAGGCAGTGGCTGCGGAAAAAGAGAAAAAGAAGAGACTGTTGTGCAGCTATCTGGCAGAGAGAGGTTTTTCTGTACAGGAAGATGGTACGGGGCCGGGAACGGAGAAAGTCAGGATCGGGGTCGTGGACATTGGCTGGAGAGGGACGATTCAGGATAATCTGTGTTATCTGTATCCGGATTCTGAGATCGTAGGATTTTATATCGGGCTGCAGCAGTTTTTATCACCCCAGCCTTCCAATAGCCGGAAGTATGGATATATCAATGCATATGCTCTGTCTGGAGCGATCCTTATGTTTGTATCGCCTTTGGAGATGCTGTGCAATTCTAAAACCGGGAGCGTGCTGGCATATGTGGAAAAAGACGGGCGTATCTGCGCGGTAAAAAGAAATGAAAGACAGGAAGATGCCGTTTTTTACCAGTATACAGAAAGAAGACAGCAAAAGATCGCTGCATGTATGAGAACCTATTGCTGCCTGGCAAATCAGAAAAATCAGAAAAAGAAGAAAAAGAAGAAAAAGCAGACAGGGAAGCGTCTGCATAAGAAAGCTGTCCGTGCCTTATACCGATTTATGGTCTGGCCGGACCGGATGACAGCGGATGTTTATTTTACCCTGAAGCATAATGAAGAATTTGGCATGGGATGTTTTCTTGACAAAAGCAGGATTCCGGGTTTTCGAAAGTTTTTAAAAACGCTGCCCGGGCTGCGCAAAAAAGGCTCATGGAAAGAATTTTTGAAAAAGACGGCCTGGCCACAGGGTTATTTTGTAAAACACAGACAGTATCTGCTCCTGGCTGCATATAATGTATGCCTGCTGTATGATATGTGGATACAAAATAGAAAGAAACCGGGGAAAAGGAAAGGCAATGGACATGATGCATCTAAAAAAAACCATATACAGATATGTGATTGACAGCCATCCGCTGGTCAGCAGGGAATATGCGCATTATTTAGATACCGTTTCGTCAGGGCACCGTTTTTATGAAAAAGCAAAAAAGGCGCTGAGCCTGAACTGGAATTACAGGATATGCAAAAAGTCTCCGGACAAAGGTCTGGATCAGCTGCTGATGCCGGAGACGGACAGCTGCAGACTTCCTTCGCCAAAAAGGCTGGTGGCAGCTCTGATGAAGTACGACGTCATTTCTTTTGATGTTTTCGATACGCTTGTTTTCCGGGCAGTGGAAAAGCCGGCGGATGTATTCCGTCTTTTAGAAGGGCACTGGAACTGCATGGAATTTGCACAAAAGCGCGTACAGGCAGAACGGGATGCCAGAAAAGAAAAAGAAGAAGTGACGATCGATGATATTTACCGCATTCTGGCAGCAGAGACCAGTATTGGCCGGCAGGAGGGAATAAGCCGGGAGATCTGTATGGAACACCGTGTAAATTTTTCCATAAAAATGGGGTTATTAGCACAACCAGGGTATTAAACCAAATTAGCTGGTTTAATACCCTGGTTG
>CANTHI010000443.1 GCA_947653505.1 uncultured Eubacterium sp. | reverse complement strand
TCTTTGGAATATGTATATGCATCCCGCACCTGCCCAGCGGAACTTCCAGCGAATCGTTTAATTTTGCCATATCTTCCATGCTGCTGTCCGATAAATAGACAAGCGTATTTCTCGCATACGTGTTTTCGCTGCGTACGGTATCTAAAAATGTCCGGAACGCACTGCTTTCTAAAAACCCTTTTTGAAAAATAACCGCTTTGGTATGCGTCATGTCGAGCTGGCAGCGGTTGTTTTTTTCAAAAGACTGGTGCGTCTCATAATACGTGCTTCCAGATGCATCCGCAGCTGTCATATTGGTTCCATTTGCGCGTTCATTGGATACTTCTGACAGCTGCTGTGCCAGATAACAGATTTTGTGCTGCCCATCCTGCTCCGCGATCAGCACCGCCAGCGGAAACGTCTTATTTTCCAGCTCGGTTCCCGCACATCCGCATAAAAACAGCGCAAATACGCAAAATCCTGTTATCCCCGCTATCTTTTTCTTCCATTTACCCTGTCTTTGATTCTGCTTATTCTGCTTCATACAGCTCCTTTTCCTTTTTACACAAAACTAATGAAAGCACCGGAACAAGGACTACAAACGGTACACCCGCCAGATAAAAAATCTTCATGGCAAAAAGCTCTGCCTGCGGCATCAGATGAAATGCACAGGCAATCCCATAGACCAAAACAGCGAGCACAAGAAACCATACTGTTTTTCCCTCCCTGTCTGCCCTGATGTTTTCCCCGCCTGTCAGCGCCCTGCGTATAATAATCATACCGTAGTACAGCGTCGTTGCAATCAGTGCATAGAGCGTAAAAAACCATCCTCCGACCATCACCGCATCCAGTCGTTTTAAAAAATCACCCGGAATTTTTACCATTCCCATCAAAGTGATCACCGGATACTGTTCCTTCGCCAGCGCCCCGCTGCCAAATATCCCAAGCAGGATAAAATAAATGACCGCCAGTGCCACTCCGTTACAGATCACTGCACAAAACGCCGCACGTACAGATTTTCTTTTATCCTGTACATGCGGAACTAAAAACAGTACAAACGTCAGCGGAAGAAACGCCGCGAAGCACTGCCAGGTCCCGCTGAAAAACCAGCTCCAGCCGATCGTATCCGCGTCACCCAGCAGCGGAAACCACTGGATCACCTGCACCTGCCGCACACATAACAGCAGCATCACAAGCAATGGGAGCACAAGCACCCAGAACAGCAGCTCATATACTCTGGCCCTCGCTTCCATACCAGCAGACGCTCCATAAACCGCCAGCAGCACAATCACAAAAAGCGCAGCCAAAAACTCCTGTCCGTCCAGCAGACTGTCACATACAAGCTCCGCAAGCAGCTTTGCCGCCCATGCACAGGTAACAATACTGAGCACGGCATAGCAAAGATAGAGCAGTCTGGCCAGAATGTTTCCCCAGCCTTTTTTTAAATAATTCATATAATCCGATACAATACGGCTGCTGCAAGTATGAAGCAGCCACAAATAAATACATGCAAAAGCCATTCCTGCCAGTATACTCCATATGCCAATCCCGTTTCCGGACTTTGCCAGCTGCGAAGGCAGCAGCAGGGAGCCCGCCCCGAACAGATCAAATACGAGCAGCCGTTTTATCTGCCGTGCCGATATTTTATCATTACTGGAAAACACGCCTATCGTTCCTTCCCTTTGTTCTTTTTCGCGCCAAACGCCAGTCTCAGACGCTCCATCCGTCTGGCATAAATCGGACGCTTCCGCATCAGAAACATCGGATAACGCACCAGACTGTCCCGTTCATCCTCATAATCATTCAGCTCTGCGCCTACATACGGCATCAGATACGGAATCCCAAAGCTGCGCAGCTTTGCCAGATGAATCAGGATGCTTAGGGAAGCTGCCAGAAAACCGAACAGCCCCAGCCAGGCCGACAGCGCAATCATATAAAATTTCAAAATCCGAAAAGAAGTTGCCAGCTCCTCATTTGGAATTGCAAACGAACTAAGCGCCGTAAACGCAACGACAATGACAACAATCGGACTGACCAGATTTGCCTCGACAGCCGCCTGTCCGATAATCAGACCGCCCACAATGCCGATCGTATTGCCCATCGCCCCCGGCAGCCGCACTCCCGCCTCCCGCAGCAGCTCAAATGACAGCTCCATCAGCAGCACTTCCACGACCGCCGGAAACGGTACTCCCTGTCTGGCTGCCGCAAACGACAACAGCAGCGAAGTCGGCAGAATCTGCGTATGAAAATTCGTCACCGCCAGATAAAACGCAGGCAGCGCAAGCGCCATCACAGCCGACGCATACCGGATAAACCGTTCCAGCGTCGCGATCTCAAACCGGTTATAATAATCATCGCTGGTCTTTAGCATCGAATTAAAATCCGCCGGCAGGATCAGCGCGGTCGGAGAATTATCACACAACAGCACAACCCTGCCCTCCATCACCGCGATAGCAGCACGGTCCGGCCGCTGTGTCGTCTGAAACTGCGGAAACGGTGAGTACCATTCATCCTCTGCCAGCTGCTCAATCGTCCCGCTGTCCAAAACACCATCGATTACAAAAGAATCCAGCCGCCGCTCGATCTCATGCAGCAGATCCTCATACACCAGACCTTCCATATAGACCAGATCAATATTCGTATGAGAATAAAGTCCTGCTTTTACTTCTTTGACACGTACCTTTGTTGAGCGGATTCGTTTACGGATTAAAGCGGTATTTACTTTTACCGAATCAGCGAATCCTTCCTGCGAACCACGAATCACCTTTTCCGAATCCGGCTTTGTCACACCCATATTCGGATAACCTTTGTCCGGTATTTTCAGTGCGCTTGCAAATCCGTCAATAAATAAAACGACATCTCCGGTCAGCATCCCAAACTGTACGGCATCCTCGATATTTTCAAAAGGCGTTACATCACAAAGCCCCTGCCCGTTATCCGCCAGCGATTCATAAATCTGCTCCGCAGGCAGATCTGCCAGATCATTTAAAAGACGCCCCACCAGCGAATTTTCAAATGCCAGCGAACCAGCCGTAATCTCAATATATGCAGCCAGACACCGCACACGTTCCCTGCCCAGTACCATTTCCCGCATTTTAATGTCCGCACTGTTTCCAAACATCTGTGTCAGAATTTCTTTATTTTCACTCACCTGCACAGATACCGGATGGATCTCTTCTTTGGTTGTAAACCTGTCCTGCTTATTCACACGCGACTGACGGACTGCAGCCTGCGATTTACCGGAAGGCGACCCGTCTTTGTATTGCTGCTTACCGGAAGACTGTCCGTCCGGTTCCTGTTTCTCATTGTTTTTCATATCCTGCAAATCCTTCTGTCTGTTATACCTGATAGTTACGAATGCTATAATTTCTGGCCGGATGGACCAGCCAGAACTGTAAGTAAAATTATGGCAAGCTTACAGTTTTGAGTGGCTTCTGTAAAATATAAAAAATGCAGATCTGTGACAGCTGCGAAGATTTACAGTAACCATATTTTTACTGTAGTATCTGCTTTTGCAGATGTTATTATGCATCCATTTTTTAAATTATAATAAAATACGGAATAGCTCTTCATAGGAGCGGGGAAATGCCGCAATTTATATAAAAAGCTACATATTGGCTAACCGGACGCTGGATGAGGGAACCGGCCCTGTTTCATTGTTCCGGTTTCCAGAATGCAAGAATCTCTAAGCATTCTGCATCTACTCTGTGGTACCGGACGGGCGCGTCACCTAATTCGCTCTGGCTACCGCCAGCAGCTAAAGGTGCCGCTTCGGCTTCGCCGCCTGTG
>CANTHI010000442.1 GCA_947653505.1 uncultured Eubacterium sp. | reverse complement strand
TCCAAAACCGGACGCACCTGGCAGAAAAACACAGTCATTACACTTTTATCCAGACTGATCAAAAAAGGTCTTGTAAAGACAAAGAAAATAGGACGCCGCAATGAATATATCGCCATTGTATCCGAGGAAAACTATCAGGCCGCCCAGACACAGACACTGCTAAACAAGCTTTACGAAGGAAACGCAAAAGGTCTCGTCTCCACACTGATTCAAAAAGACATGCTTTCAGCCAGAGATTTGGAAGAGCTGAAAACATTCTGGGAAAGCGGGGTGAAAAAACCATGAACGATATTCTGAAACTGTTTGTATCCATGTCCTTTTCCGGCTCCCTGCTGATCGTTTTACTGCTTTTGGGAAGGCCTTTCTATCAGAACCGGACATGCAGGCGGTGGCAGTATCATATCTGGCTGATTGTCATCGCCCGTCTGCTGCTCCCGTTTTCACCAGAAGAAAATCTTTCCAGCGCACTGACAGAGCAGGCTTCCAAAATGATAGCCCGGTATACTGCCACACAGGAAAAACAGTCTGCCCTTCCAGCTGCCAGTAAAGATCCATCTGTCTCTTTATCTGTCCGTGAAGATGCCCTTCCAGAAGAGACGGATACCGCATCTTACGAAAATACCGGCAGCGATCCTGCCAGCAGTCCGGCAGGGTACAGCACAGACATTCTGTCACACCTGTGGATCATCTGGCTTGGAGTAGCAGCGCTTTTACTAATCCGGAAAATTACCGTTTACCAGAGCTTTGCAGCTTATCTGAAGGCAGGATGGGAAGAAGTTACGGATGTCCATCTGCTGAATCTGCTGGCACAGACCGGAGAGCGGGCAGGCGTCAGACGGCCTCTGGAGCTGTATACCAATCATCTGGTATCTTCTCCCCTGCTGTTAGGTTTTTTCCATCCGTGTATTGTACTTCCTTCTGCAGAGCTGTCCGATACCGATTTTTCCTATACGGTATGGCACGAGATGATCCATTACAGACGGAAGGACATGTTTTACAAATGGCTGATGCAGATCACCCTGTGCCTGCACTGGTTCAACCCGCTTGTCCGGCTGATGAGCCATACGCTGGACCGCGCCTGTGAGCTGGCCTGTGATGAAACCGTCATCCGGACGCTGGACGAAACGGAACGGCGCTCTTACGGGGATACCCTGCTCCACGCACTCCAGACAGGTGGCAGCTATGACCATCCGCTTCCATCCGTTATGCTGGGACAGAGCGGAAAACACTTAAAAGAAAGGTTGTATGTAATTATGACATATCAAAAGAGTTCAAAATTCATGGCGCTGTTTTCAGCAGCCCTCACAGCAGCGCTGATCGCCGGCGCAGCCGCAGCCGGCGTAACTACACCGGCCAGTACCAGAGCGTCCGGACGCGGCACCGCTGCAAAAATACAAAGCAAAAAAAGCGCTGCGTCGGCCGCGAATCGCAGCTCACTGCTGGCTGAAAACTATTATCAGACAAATAACATACCTGCATTTGGCAGTCTGTTTGCCACTATGGACGAAGAAACACAGCATGCATGGCTGAAAAAGATATACAAAGACCAGTCAGCCGCATTTTTCTCCATCAGCCTGCAGCAGCTTGAGACGGACAGTCCTCTGATTACTGCCTTTGCAAAAAAAGCTTATCAGGACGATAATCTCAGCTTCTTTTCCATTCTGATCAATCACATGCATGTGAAAACGCAAAAAAACTGGCTCAAAAAAGCGGAAAAAGACGGACAGTACCTGTTTCAGAAGATCCTTATGAAAGCGCTGTCAGATCCCGAAGATAAACCAGAACAGCTGCAGACAGCCGGATATAAGCAGTACGGCATTACTTCCGTCGAAAACACCTATTATTATCAGGAAAAACCTGTCTATCTGCTTCTGGACATGCAGGAAAACAGCTCCAACTGCTTCACAGTCATGAATCCGGACGGCACTGTCAGCATAAAAATAACAAGAAATGAGGAAGGCAGAATAAAGAGCGTAAAGCTCCTGACAGATGCCGAAGTAAAGGAACTGACAGAAGGCCGCACCTCAAAAGACGACCCTGAAAAAAATAAAACTGTAAATAATGAAACAACCAAAGCAGGCGGAACAAAAATTACCATCCCTATCAGTTTTGACAAATTAAAAGGCGGCATATTCGTCTGGCTTGGAACCTACAGACTGGATGAAAATGACAAAGTCTATTACAAGGTTTCAGCCAAAACAGGACAACAGCTGGAGATTGGCTTTGCCAAAGCCAACAGCAAAGATCATCCAAAAGTAACCTATCAATACGTATCCAATTATCGTACAGATGGAAAGCTTCAGATCAGGACAGGCGCAATGAGCTGGAAAGATCCGCTAAAGCCTGGAACATACAGGCTGTTTATCCGTGCAGGAAAGGATGACCTGACAAACGTAAACGGTACGGCTGTGATAAAAAAAGCGGAAAGTATGTGATGCCGGTTATATGCGGGCAAAAGTCCGGATTGTTACATATTGGCTATGCGGATATCCAGATTGAGTTTGCAGAAGAAGCAGATCATCTGGAATTTGAAAACGAGCACCAGCTTGGAACAAATCCGATGGAGATTGATGTACTGGTTATTAAAAAAGAAAAAGCCATTCCCGTAAAAAAGAACATCGGAAGGATCTTTCGAAAGTATAACATTATCGAATATAAAAGTCCGGATGACTCCCTGGGTGTGGATGATTTTTATAAGGTATACGGATACACCTGTTTTTATAAAGCCGATGTACCGTTCGCGGACAGCATTCCGGTACAGGAGCTGACGATTACATTTGTGGCAGAAAAATATCCCCGAAAACTGATCCGGCATCTGCAGGAAGTACGCGGGTATTCTCTCCGGCAGGAAGAGCCTGGCATTTATTATGTGTACGGTGATTTTCTTCCGATCCAGATTATTATTACAAAAAAATTATCCCGGCAGAAAAATCTGTGGCTCAAAAGCCTGACTAACAAACTGTCCGGGCCTGAGAACGTAAAAAAGCTGCTAACAGATTACAGAAACCATCCGGAAAACAGTCTGTACAAGTCCGTATTAAAAACAATCCTGCGGGCTAACCAGAAAGCATATAAGGAGGTAAATAACATGGATGATTTTCTTTTGGACTTCGATTTTGTACAGGATAAAATTAACAGAAGGGTAAACGAAAACGTAGAAAAGGAACTGGTTAAAATAAGGGAAAACATGATCACAGAACACAAAGAAGAAATAGCTGAAATTGCGATGAAAGAACTGAGAAAAGAAATAGCTGAAAGCATGAGAAAAGAACTAAAAGAAGAAATAGCTGAAAGCATGAGAAAAGAATTAAAAGAAGAAATAGCTGAAAGCATGACGAAAGACATAACAGAACGTACCACGAAAGACATAACAGAACGTGTAACAGAAAACGTATCCCATAAAGCAAAACTGTTGCAATCCATTTCCCTTATGTTGAAAAAATGTCAAAAGAATAAATCTTTACCTGTGATCGCAGATGAAATGGAAACCGGACCGGAAGAGCTTTCCCCACTTTATAACCTTGTATCCGGAAACATGGAAAAATCCGCAGAAGAAATCTGTGAACTGGCAGTCGCACAGGAAATACAGGTTCCTTATTTGTGACACCTGCCGGTGCTCATCCGGACAGAAACCAGATTTTCATACAGACTGGTTTCTGTCCGGATAAAGATCAGGGAACCGTAAGTTCCAGGGCATTTTACATCTTGCGTACATCCCCTTCTTTCCTGCTCTTCCATAAACCTGCCCACATTTCTTTCCCCCGGCTGGCAGTCCA
>CANTHI010000441.1 GCA_947653505.1 uncultured Eubacterium sp. | reverse complement strand
TAAAACTTGGCACATTTGAGCACATTTACAAAGAACGTATGCGTGACAATACTACAAATACAAAATTACAATCTAAACGACTTAAGCTACGCAACTCTGTGTATTCAAAGTTGTCCACGCGTTACCATGAAGAGGAAAGCAGTGATAACCAGATGGTTCGTCATTTTTATAACCGTGGAGAAGATGCCCCTTTATGGGTTGTTTTCGAAATATTATATCTAAGCGATCTTGCAAGCTTTTTTGAATGTTTAAACGAATCAGTGAGAGAACACATCATGACGCAATTGAGTATGTTTGACGTTTCCATTGATACAAACAGAAATTTACTCAGCACCATGCTGTACACTATAAAATCACTCCGCAATTCCGTTGCCCATAATAATATAATTTTTGATACCAGATTCAAAGACAGAAAAATCAGCCCTGTACTTAAAAAGTGGATTGAAAAAGAAACCAGCATACAAAATATCACATTATATTCGCTGATTGACTACATAATCATTGTATGTTGTTTGCTGAAACGTGTTGACTTTAGTTCCAAAAGAGCGAAGCAACTGATTCATGTCTACAAAAGCCAAAACCAACTTCTTCAAAATAGTGTTGCACATACAATTTACGTACAAATTATACAGCAAAATGTCACCCAGAAGATAACCGCTTTGGAAGCTTACCTCAATATATAAACGCTTTGATAAACAAAAAAACCAAAATTTGTCTTGCATTTTTTCAATTTATATTGTATATTATATTTATTGAAAGAGGTGTATGTTTTAGGACTACACTGGGGGAGTCACTCTGTGGCTCCCTTTTATGTTGCCCATTCCCAAAACAAGCTTTGCCTTTGACTACACTTACATTCCCCCCCCACTTTCGCCACACCACTTAAATCTGATTCAGCAGAAAAAAATGAAACTGGCTGCCCTGATTCAGCCTGGATTCAACCGTAAGATAACCATGCTCACTCTGAAGGATCAGCTGTGTCAGATACAGCCCGAGCCCCAGTCCCTCGACGGCTTCGTTTTGTTTTGCACGGTAAAACCGCTGAAAGATTTTATTATATTCTGCTTCCGGAATACCAGGCCCCTGATCCTGTACGGTGATTCTTGTATAGAGCTCCATTCTTTCCAGCCGTATCCGGATGCAGCTGTTTTCAGGTGAATATTTTACCGCATTTTCCAGTACATTTGCCAGTGCTTCTGCCGTCCATTTCGGATTGTGGTAAACGCTGGAATCTTCTGGGTCTTCGACACAGATTTCGATGTGTTTGCCGGAGGCCTGTGGATATACCGCGCTGACTGCCTTTGCGATAGCGGGGCGGATGCTTGTGGTTTCGGCCTGAAACTGGATCATGCCGTCTTCCAGTCTTGCGGCTTTCAGGAGATTCTGCGTCAGCCACTGCATGGTAGATGCCTGCGCTCTGGCGTGGGATAGAAATTCTTTTCGCTGGGATGTGTTCATATGGCCGGAATCTGATTCCAGCAGCTCCAGATCGATGATAATATTGGCGAGCGGTGTTTTTAGCTGATGGGAAAGATCGGAAAGCAGTCCGGTGATCTGCTGTTTTTCCCGCTCTGCTTCGTTTTTCTGCCACACGGCACGGTGTAAAAGCTGCTGCAGGTCACTGACGAGTCTGGATTCTCTTGTTTCCTGGATATCGATGGAGCTGTGCTGGCTGAAAGATGCCCATGCGTCGTCACTCTGAAAACGGGTGATTACGGCGTCCAGACAGCGCCACTGGTGGAAGAACCAGAGAGCCCACAGCAGCAGGACGAGGAGGCTGCATAGCAGGGAGCTTCCCAGAATCCAGCATAGTAATTGTGTATACATCGTCATTCCTCCCATAAATAACCCATCCCGTATATGGTTTTGATAAATCGGTTGCCGATTTTCCGCCTGAGTCTGCTGACGTTGACGGATAACGTATTTTCTTCGACAAAATTGCTGTCGTTGTCCCAGATGTGCTGTAAAATCTGTTCTTTTAATAATACCTGATTTTTATTTTCCAGAAAATACTGGAGCAGGCGGAACTCTGTCAGACTTAAGTCCAGCTCTTTTTCGTCCACATAGACACGGGCGGTATTGGGATTCAGCCGGATGGCTGCGGACCGGAGCTCTGGATCTGGCATTCCGGATGCTGGCTGTGGAACGTGCTTTTTCAGCAGCTTTTCCAGCCGGATTTTTAGTATGGAGATCGAAAATGGCTTGGTGATATAATCGTCGGCGCCGCTTTCAAGTCCCATAATCTCGTCGATTTCCATGTCCCGTGCGGTAAGCATCAGAATCGGAGTATCTGACTGGCTGCGGATCTGCCGGCACAGGTCAATGCCGTCGCCGTCCGGCAGGTTCAGGTCCAGCAGAACGGCGTCCGGCTGCCAGCATTGGAATTGTTCCCGGCCTTTGTGCATGTCCGCTGCGGTTACAGTCTCATAGCCTTCCTGCAGTAAGGCGAAAGAAATACCGCGGCAAAGACCGGGATCGTCTTCGATGATTAATATTTTATACGGCATGGCTCCAGCGGCCGGATGCGCCGCATGGCAGGATCAGTCCGCCCGAAGTAACGGGGAGGCCGATTTCTTCTGCCTGTATGATACCATCATATTTTTTCATGGTGGTACCCAGCATATAGGCGAGTACTGCCGGCTGCAGTCCGGTAGTATAAGAATTGATCAGAAAAAACAGAGGCTGCGGACTCAGTATTTTTGTACAGCTTTGTATGAGCGGGTATATGGCGTCTTCGATTTTCCAGATCTCGCCTTTGGGCCCGCGTCCATAGGAAGGGGGATCCATAATGACCGCGTCATAAGTCCGGCCCCGACGGATTTCCCGTTCTACGAATTTCATACAGTCATCTACAAGCCAGCGGACCGGAGCGTTTTCCAGACCGGAAGCCTGTGCGTTTTCTTTTGCCCAGCCGACCATCCCTTTGGAAGCGTCGACATGTGTGACCTCCGCTCCGGCGCTGGCGGCTGCGAGTGTCGCACCTCCGGTATAGGCAAACAGATTCAGGACACGGACCTGGCGTCCGGCACGTCTGATCTGGTCTGCAATCCAGTTCCAGTTTACAGCCTGCTCCGGAAACAGTCCGGTATGCTTGAAGCTGAATGGTTTTAAATGGAAGGTAAGTGACTGATAACGAACCGTCCATTGTTGTGGCAGGTTGAAAAACTCCCATTCGCCGCCGCCTTTTGCGCTCCTGTGGTAATGTGCGTTCAGATGCTTCCAGCGTTTGTCCGTTCTGGGGGTATTCCAGATGACCTGGGGATCCGGACGCAGCAGGATATAACGGCCCCAGCGTTCCAGCTTTTCACCTCCGGAACAGTCTATGACTTCATAATCTTTCCATTGATCTGCGATCCACATAAGAGAACTCCTTTGCAATAATTTTTGGGGTGTCTGGCTGGGATTTATTTTATAATAATATGTGCAGGCTGTGAAGAGGGCGGGGAGATTTCATATTGTACTAAAAAAAATACAATATTTTTCAAAAAAATCTTGCATTCCCACATTTTATCATATATAATCCAAAGTGCTGTGACATGATAGCGAGGAAGCGCGAGGTTGCTGCTTTTTATAGCAGGTTTTCCGTGGAGCGAATGTCAAGTTAGGAAACTGGCGACAAGTCACTGTACAGAATTGAATCTACAAAGAGAAGAACGTAGAAGCGAGTGTGTTCGGGATAATGACACACACGGAAATGTGTACAGTCACCGCTTGTCGTACTGAAATGAAGTGCGAAAAGGAGGCGACTTTTTTTATGGCAAGTCAGGTAATGAGAATTACAT
>CANTHI010000440.1 GCA_947653505.1 uncultured Eubacterium sp. | reverse complement strand
AAACTTGAAGAAAAACCTTCAAGTTTCAATATGCACCGGACTATTATTGAAAGGAAACTTATGAGAAAACCAGCCTTAAATGATGAAATATTACTAAAAATCGAGAAGCCTGCCCGCTATATCGGGAACGAAGTTAACAGCGTCATGAAAGACCCGGAAAAAGTGGATATCCGCTTCGCCATGTGTTTTCCGGACGTGTATGAAATCGGCATGTCACATCTTGGCATGAAGATATTGTATGAGATGTTCAACCGGAGGGCAGATGTATGGTGTGAGCGGGTATTTTCTCCGTGGCCGGATCTGCATCAGATCATGAAGGAACAAAATATCCCGCTGTTTGCGCTGGAATCGCAGGAGCCGGTGGGCGGATTTGATTTTATCGGTATTACGCTCCAGTATGAGATGTGCTATACAAATATTCTGCAGATCCTGGATCTGGCACATCTGCCGTTTTTTGCATCGGAACGGACGGAGGGAATGCCAGTGGTGATTGGCGGTGGTCCCTGCACGTATAATCCGGAACCGGTTGCCGCGTTTTTTGACCTGATTTATATCGGAGAAGGGGAGGTTTCTTATGATCCGCTGTTTGACCTGTATAAACAGGCAAAGCACAACGGATGGTCCCGCAGGGAATTTCTGGTGCGTGCGGCTTCCATTCCGGGTATTTATGTGCCGTTACTGTATGATGTGACCTACAGACCGGATGGCACGATCGGACAAATGACGCCGTCTGCGCCCGGAGTGCCGGCAAAAATACAAAAGCAGCTGGTGATGGATTTTTCCAGTTCGGTCTATCCGGTAAAGCCGGTCGTGCCGTTTCTAAAGATTACGCAGGACCGCGTTGTACTGGAACTGATGCGGGGCTGCATCCGTGGCTGCAGGTTCTGTCAGGCGGGGCAGATTTACCGTCCGACCCGTGAAAAAAATGTGGAAGTATTAAAAAAATATGCGGATGAAATGCTGCGCAGTACCGGCTATGATGAAATCTCCCTGACTTCGTTAAGCTCCAGCGATTATTCGATGCTGGGGGAGCTTGTGAATTACCTGATCGGCAATTTCAGGGAAAAGGGAGTCAATATTTCCCTGCCGTCGCTGCGGATTGACGCGTTTTCCCTGGACGTTATGAGCAAGGTGCAGGATATCCGCAAATCGAGTCTGACGTTTGCGCCGGAAGCCGGTTCCCAGCGTCTTAGGGATGTGATTAACAAAGGGCTTACACAGGAAGATATATTACATGGCGCGGGACTGGCGTTTGAGGGCGGATGGCAGAAGGTCAAGCTGTATTTTATGCTGGGACTGCCGCAGGAGACGGAGGAAGACATGCGCGCGATCGCGGAGCTGGCCAATCAGATCGCGGTGCGCTATTATGAGATTCCGAAGGAAAAAAGAAACGGAAAATGCCAGATTACGGTCAGCACGTCCTTTTTTATTCCAAAGCCGTTTACACCGTTCCAGTGGGCGCGGATGTATGACAAGGAAGAGTATTTAAGACGCGCAAAGATCGTAAACGATGCAATAAAATCGCAGCTGAATAAAAAGAGCATCCGGTATAACTGGCATGAGACGGACGTGTCGGTACTGGAAGGGATTTTTGCCCGCGGGGACCGCAGACTGTCGCAGGCGATCGTGTATGCTTATGAGGACGGGGCTTTGTTTGACGCCTGGTCAGAGTTTTATGACGATGCACGCTGGCAGCGGGCATTTGAAAAAGCCGGTATAGACACGGATTTTTATACGATGCGTGAACGTGCGGAGGATGAAATATTTCCGTGGGATTTTATAGACGACGGTGTGACAAAGGAATACCTGCTGCGGGAGTGGAGACGTTCCTTACAGGGAGAAGTTACGAAAAACTGCAGGCAGCAGTGCAGCGGATGTGGTGCAAATCGGTATGGAGGAGGTGTCTGCCATGAAAATCAGGCTGAAGTTTCGTAAATATGGTGTGATGAAATTTGTCGGCCATCTGGATATCATGCGGTTTTTCCAAAAAGCGGTCCGCATGGCTGAAATCGATATCTGTTATTCGCAAGGGTTCAGCCCGCATCCTCTGATGTCTTTTGCAGCGCCATTAGGCGTCGGGCTTACAAGTGATGGGGAATATGTGGATCTGGACGTGCATACGCTGCCATCGTCCGGACATATACTGGAAGCGTTTCAGGCGGTAATGCCGGAGGGGCTGGAAGTTACCGGCTGCGTGCAGCTGGACGGGAAGGCAAAAAACGCGATGTCTGTGGTAAGCGCCGCAGATTATGAGATCTGGTACAAGCCGGAATATGAAATGCCCCCGCAGCTTCTGGATGAGAAAAAGCTGCAGCAGCGGCTGGACGCGTTTTTTACAAAGCCGCAGCAGATACCTGTGACCAAAAAGACTAAGAAAAGTGAAAAAGTGCTGGATTTAAAGCAGCTGGTGTATGATTTTCGGATTTTAAAGCCACAGGAAAAATATTTTAACCGGTCGGCGTTTTATCTGAATGTCTGCACCGGCAGTACGGATAATCTGAAACCTGAGCTTGTGCTGGGGGCATTTTTTGAATCCTTTGGTCTGTCTTACCGCCCATTAGAGATGCAGATTCACCGCAGGGATGTATATTATACGGATACAGACGGCTGCCGCAGACCGCTGCTTATGGCCGGAAAAGTAATAACCGGAGAAGAAAAAGCAGGAGATGATAAAACAGGAGATGATAAAACAGGAGATGACAAAACAGGAGATGATAAAAAAGATTGATCATGGAAGTCACATAAAACAGGACCAGACCATGCGCGGCATTCTGATGATTATCCTGTCAGCGTTTTGCTTTGCCTGTATGAATGTCTGTGTCCGTCTGGCAGGTGATATCCCATCCATACAGAAAAGCTTTTACCGCAACCTTGTGGCTGCGGTGCTTGCGGGGGCAATTGTTTATAAAAACCACATTTCACCACGGGTTAAAAAAGAGGCCGTTCCTGCCCTCCTTTTGCGGTGTCTGGCTGGTACGGCAGGGATACTGTGCAATTTTTACGCCATTGATCATCTGCTGATTGCAGATGCTTCTATATTAAATAAGCTGTCTCCGTTTTTTGCGGTTGTTTTTTCTTTTTTTCTTTTAAAAGAAAAAATCCTGCCTTTTCAGGCGTTTGGCATTCTGGCAGCGTTTGGCGGGTGCCTGTTTGTTGTAAAACCGGGATTTGAAGATACGCAGCCATTTGCGGCATTTATCGGGGTACTGGGCGGTCTTGGAGCTGGCATTGCTTATACGATGGTACGTAAACTGGGTATGATGGGCGTAAAAGGACCTGTCATTGTCTTTTATTTTTCCCTGTTTTCCTGTCTGGCTGTCATCCCGTGGATCGTACTGCATTTTGCTCCGATGACACTGCGCCAGCAGGCAGTGCTGCTGCTGGCCGGGCTGTGTGCCGCGGGCGGGCAGTTTTCCATTACGGCGGCTTACACTTATGCACCTGCAAAGAAGATTTCGATTTATGATTATTCGCAGATTATTTTTGCGTCGGTGTTTGGATTTGTGTTGTTTGAAGAAGTTCCGGATCCATATAGCTTTGTGGGGTATCTGATGATTATTGGTTCGTCGGTGCTTATTTTTCTGTATAACCGCAGGAAGCCCTGATTTCTAAAATGAAATGGTGGAATATATGTTTTAAAGAGATAAAAATTTATTTAAAGCAGTAAGAATATTCATACCAGAAATATCGTAACAGAAGAATTGGGGAATTATTTAAGGAGATCGCTTTCTCTGAAAAAAAGGGAACAGGTATTCCTAAAATATTAAGAGAACTGAAACAAAATG
>CANTHI010000439.1 GCA_947653505.1 uncultured Eubacterium sp. | reverse complement strand
TACCATTGCCGCTCTGCCAGAGATACAAAGGCGGCGTTTCCTGCTTTATTACGAGTATGATTTCAATTACTATGAGATTGCGGCTATGGAGCATTGTACCGCTTCTTCGGTGGGTAAATCTATTTCTATCGCAAAGGAAAAGATAAGTGCGCAGATGAAAAAATATCTCTGCCCTTAACGGATTGATAACGCTCTTGTATCTTCGGATATGGGGGCACTCTTTGATATGTTCTCTAATGGAATTTAGCAGAAGAAAAAGATACAGATCACGACGGATTATCTGATGGAGAAGAGGTATCACTGGGAACAGATCCTTTGAATGAAGACACAGATGGGGATAAGCTGACGGATTATCTGGAAACTGCTTTGGGGACGAATCCTTTAGAGGCAGATACGAATGGGGATGGCATCGCAGACGGAGAATCATCCTATGAATATAATTATTCGGCGCCGTATGCTGAAACCGCGGTTCAGGCGGAAATATCAATTTCAGCTTTGGGGAAACAGCTGGATTCCTTTTCCATGCAGCCGTTGGAAGAAGATACATATCTTGGAAAAGATTTGCCCGGATATCTGGGAAGCGCCTATAATCTGGAAATGGATGGTTCTTTTCAGTCAGCGCAGTTAAACATGTCGTATCAGGGTTACTGGAATCAGAAGGAAGATTTTGAACCGGCCATTTATTACTATAATGAAGAAGACGATACTCTTGAGTATGTGGAGGGGCAGTATATGCAGGGAAATACTGTAACAGCTCCGTTAACACATTTTTCGACTTATGTGCTGCTGAATAAGTTTACAGTTGATCAGGTATGGAACACAGAAATCAGGAGAAACGATCAGATGCAGCAGGAGCGTGCGGATACAGATATTGTATTTGTTATTGACAGATCCGGGAGTATGTCAGACAATGACCGGAATGGAAACCGGAAAAAAGTAGTTGGTGAATTTATAAATGCTTCTTCTGAGAGCGAGCGTATGGCGGTTGTTACTTACAATACAGGTGTGAGCGTACTTCCTTCCGAAGGCTCGTTTGCAGTGACAAAAGAAGAAAAAGAAAGCATGGTTTCAGAAATTAATTATACAGCAAAAGGGGGTACAGATTCTACGCTGGGTCTTCAGAATGCCTTAGAACTTCTGATTAATAACAGACGTAATGATGTGGAGCCGGGAAATATTATATTATTGACGGATGGTAAGGACACGCATGAAAGTTATCCTTATGAAACAATTATAGACAGCGCAGTTTCAAATGGTATTAAAATCTATACGATTGGTCTTGGAAATAGTATAGATTCTGATCGTTTGATGGAACTTGCAGTAAAAACAGGAGCCCAGTATTATTATGCGACAAATGCGGACGAGCTTTTTGAGCAGTTCGGAAATGTTGCGTCTGATATTGATCTGATTACAGATACAGACGGAGACGGACTGTGTGATTATTATGAGACACACTTTCGGACATCGACGGGTAAGTTTTTAAAGCTGGATCCGAATAATAAGGATACGGATGGCGATGGTATTTCAGATTACGATGAAGTGGATTCTATCGTAACAGATGGGGATAAGCTGCTGTATTTTAAGCTGAAATCAGATCCGTCTCTGGCTGATACAGATGGTGATGAGATATGGGATGCCGAGGATCCGGACCCGATGATTGCATGGCGTCCGCGTAAAGGATTGTCGCAGATTGTATATAATGCCGGATTTAATTATCTGGATGGTATGGAAAAAGATATCATATATTCCAGATATCATGCCGGACAGAGGGATCTGGGCTACTGCTATGCATATGATGAGGCAATTGTTGCCATTGATTCAATTCTTGATTGTGAGCCTGTTTATTTTATTTATGATGGGAAAGAGTGGATGATCGAATTATGGAAAGGGCAATATGGGATTGAAACAGGTGGAGAAATAGGTGTTTATTACAGAGACTTTGACGGACAGGCATTTTCACAGCGTCTGCGCGATAATAAGGACAAATTGCTGGCGTCTTTGTCAGAGCAGTTTATGCAGGATATGCCGGACATAATCCGGAATATTATAACTGCAGCGCTGGATGAGATGATTGATAAGATTATTGGTAATTATGAAGGGATTGATTCTGCTACTAATATTTCAAAGACTGCAGAGGAGACCTGCAGAAATCTGCGCAGGCTGATATCCGCTCAGAATGTGCCGTTTGTGGATGATCTGATTGTTTCGTCAAATGAGATGGTTCAGGCAACTGTGAATATTATACAGTCTCTAAATTCAAAGATGTATGAATGTGTGAAGGATGAAGATATGCCTGAGATTTCATTTACGCTGATGGATCAGGAGAACCATAAGATTTTTAGCAGGGGAAGCCAGCCGCACTGGTGGCTGACCGGATTTCGGTGGGGAATACTGAATGAACCGAAAAATCTAAAGATGGATATTACGATTAAATTTAAGGATTTAGAAATGAAAGACGCATTTTTATATGGCGGAACTGTGGATTTTAATCCTGAAACAAATCTGACAGACAGAAATAATGACAATAATGGAGAATATGGTTTGTTTAATATTAGAAATGCGAATGGCTCCAGGGTCAGTTCGTATACAAATGTAACGAAAAATAATGTGGACAGCGTTCAGTTTACATTTGATAAACCGTTATCTGCCCAGCCATATAATCAGACATTGCTATATCCGCTGATAAAAGCAAACATATCGGTACTGACTAACATCTATAATGGATTTAAAAGTGTTATTGGGTGTGAATCGAATGACCCGAATGAGATTGATCAAAAAATAGAGCAGTGTCTGCGGACAATCGATCATGGTATGGAATCAGCAAGGCGGGAATTATACGAAGCCATGTGTAGAAATCAGTATCTTTATGAGATTTTAAATGAAATATATAAAGAATTGCATCCGTTCTGGTCTAATTTTGAGGAGCTTCCGCGTAGCTATAATAAATATAGTGATGAAACGATGCGGCGGGGACTTTTGGATTATTATATAAAAGTGGAGGATTCCGTTGCGAAAGTAACAAACAGCCTGTTTACGGTTGCAAAGGCTGCAGTTAGTCTGGATTAGTTGTAAAGAAAGGAATGTTCGTTATAATTATGAAAAAAGTATGGTATGCACTGCTTCTGACAGTTAGTTCGCTGACTTTGATATCCTGTTCCAGGAGGCATGGAGAGACTGATATGCGGTCTGATCTGAAAAAGCCGGACAACGAATTGTATACAGCGATTGTTTATAACAACATTCCTTTAATAAAAAAGGCTGTGAAAGATGGTGCCGATATCAATAAAATACAGGCTGATCTGGGCGATGGTTCAAAGCAAAGCCCGCTTTTGCTGGCATACAATACGCACGCAAATGAGACAGTGATCCAGACACTCAAACAGATGGGGGCGCAGGCAGATGCTGAAATTATAAAAAATAGTGACTGGTGGATGGCCGCGTCCAATGCGCAGGATCGTGTTCTGGAAGAAATGATAAAGGGCGGCTTTGATATGTATACGAAAAATACCATGCAGATGACGGCATATAGTGCGATTGTAACGGGAAATAATCCGGATTATGATATGAGCCGGGCGCTAAATGTGATGCATAAATATAATTATAAGCCGACGTATGCAGATTTGAAGCTCTGCAGATATAATAACAATCATTTTACCGCTTCAAATTGTGTAAAGACCATCCGGTGTCTGGCGGAAAAGCTAAAATCTATAAAAAAAGAAGAGTGGCTTGGCAGACAGCTTGTGGATGAATGCACAGGGGGCAATATGAAGCAATATACAGAATTTAATA
>CANTHI010000438.1 GCA_947653505.1 uncultured Eubacterium sp. | reverse complement strand
ATAATGCTTTAAAATAGAGACATCTTCATGGGAATAATACAGGTCTGTTTTGATGTTTAAGAGCTGCTCCTGTATCATGCGGCGGTTGCCGGTCTGTATATAGTCGGCAATCCGCTGTGCATAATGGGAACCCATATCTGTATTGTGCCCTTCTGCTTCATAATCCTGCGGGATATCCTGATAGCCAAGTACATGCTGGTTATAGCCGCAGAAAAAACGCCGTTTCATCAGCAGGCAGGCGTCTTCATAAGAACGGTGGATATGCTCCACCGAATATACCGGACGGCCATATGTCAGGAACAGGGAATCTAACGGGGAGCCTTTCTGCGGCTGGCTGATATGACGCGATACAAGTTCCTGAAAGCGTTTGAGCGCAAAGTTTCCTTTCAGTAAAATCACATCCTGCCGGTTCAGTATGATATGATCCAGCGAATTGTGATTTTTGTTGGCGAGACGCAGAATATCCGCAAAATCCCATGCGGTGCAAAACGACTCCTGATTATAATTGGTATAGAGCACGATCTGATAGACAGGGGATTCCAGTATCAGATCATGGTAGTCCAGATAGAGGTAGTCTGCCTGATTGAGAATGATCTCAGATAAGATGGATTCCCTCGCTTTGTCGCGGTATACGATCAGTTTTTCTTTTGTTCCTGCTCCTGCTCCAGAGCTGCTTTTGCTTCCAGCACGGCATGCAGCAGTTCGTCTTCGTCAATGGGCTTGGTCAGATAACAGGTCACACCGTAGCGGATGGCTTCTTTTGCATAGGCAAAATCCGAGTACCCGCTGATAATAATATATTTGCCGGAAAATCCCTGCTCTAACGAAGCTTTTACGACTTCCAGCCCGCTTAGCTTTGGCATACGGATATCCATAAGCACGACATCCGGCTGGAGCTTTCTGATCTGTTCCAGCGTATCTGGTCCGTTTTTTCCTTCTCCGCAGATGACAAAGCCAAGTGACTGCCAGTCCAGCAGATACCGGATTCCTTCGCGGACATCGATTTCGTCGTCAGCAATGAATAGTTTCATATATGATCTCCTCTGAATGTTGGTGGCTGCGCAGGCAGAATGAGAGTTACAGCTGTACCACAGTCCCGCCGGCTCTGTATCCGGATGCCATAAGCATCGCCATAATACAGCTGTATCCGGTGGTATATGTTGTACAATCCGATACTTCTGGATGAATCTTCAGGATGGCTGCGCATATTCTGTAGCATCCGGTCTGTTTCTTCCAGGGTCATACCGCATCCATTATCAAAGATAATAATATGCAGCCTGTCTTCCTGTGTCAGAATATGGATAATAATACGTCCGTGTTCTTCGATTTCTTCCAGACCATGTAAGACGGCGTTTTCCACAACGGGCTGCAGGAGCAGCGGAAAGATCGGATATTCGTCCAGATCGATCTGCGTGCGTATTTTTAAGGAATAGTTTACCCGGTCGTGAAAGCGGAGTTTTTGTATGGCAAGGTATGTCTGTATATAATCCAGCTCTTTTTGCAGCGTTGTAAAAGAAGTAGCTGTATTTTGCAGGACATAACGCATGGATTTGCCCAGCAGCTTGATGGCGTTCGCCACTTCCAGACAGCCGGCTTTCATTGAACGCATCCGGATCGTTTCCAGGGTATTGTATAAAAAATGTGGATTGATCTGGCTGGACAGCATTTTAAATTCCATTTTCTGCTGCTGGTTTTCCAGCTGCTGTGCCCGGATCTGTGCTTCGTAAATGGACGCTTCTTTGTGCAGGATATCCTGAATCATAAGATTCAGATCTGCGAACGCATCCGATATCTCATCTTCCCCGGCAAATGAATCCATGACATGATAATTGCCGAGACTGGCATTGTGCATCGCTTCGCGCAATGCGATGACCCGCCGGCTGAAATAGCGCGAGAACAGAAAGATAAAAATACTGGTCGCAAGCAGGATCAGCAGCAGGATGGACAGGTAGGTGTATGTTATTTTGCGGATATAAGCGTATCCGTGGCTGTTGACCGATGCAATGTAAAACAGGTCACGGGAATACGAAGACAGCAAAGGGGAGACAGAGCCGATCATTTTTTCTTCTAAATCTACAGGTCCGGTATAGGAACTGTCCGGCTCAGGGGCATAGGCCATGATCAGGTCATAGGCCGGCTGCGTCCGGCTGCTCCGGTAAAAAATACCTTCCTGATTGAGCCACATCACGGTATACAGGCCGCTGCCCTCTACACGGTTTTTCATGTGGTTGCTGCTGAGTGTGATGTTTAATATAGCGTAGCTTTTCTGCTTCGGCAGAAATATGCGCGAATACAGGCACAGTGCAGTCATCTCATTTCCAAAATCATCCGAAACCACCGCAAGAGTCCAAAACGGTGAGACAGAGGACGAGGCACGCCTGAACCAGTCCTGACTTTGGACTTCATCCGTAATGTGATGCAGCTGTGTGCTTTGCGGAATCGTATGGTTGTAAGTGTAAACGTGAATCTGCTGTATGGATACATCCTGTGACAGAAGATCATAAAAGCCGGTATAATTTTCAAGGCTCTGCACAGCTTCCGGTTCCGAGTGAAAGTCTGTAGATAACAGCCGGATCAGTTCGGCGTCTTTTGCCAGCGTCCGGGAGTGGTTGTAAATATTCGAAGTAAGCTCCAGCAGCAGTGACTTTGTGCGCAGATTATCCGCGCTGGCTACATCCATGTAATGATCCAGCAGCTGGGAACGTGAACTGTAAACCAGGTAACTCCCGATAATGGCAACCGGTATCACGATAGCGGTCAGATATATGAGATAAAGCTGGTTTTGTACTTTTATTTTATTAAAAAAATGTTTTTTTCCAGACATTGCCCGCTCCTTTATCTTTGATCAGTTTTATTATATCTGCGTTCGCAGAAAAAGAAAAGTGTAAGACTGGAAAAAAAACGGGTAGTTATTCGTGCAAAAATATAGTAATAATTCTTGGTCTGTAAAAAACACCAGATAAGTACGAAACATTATGGGTGATAATGATGGAATTTTTATGGTAGCATGTCTGCGGCATTGCGGATATAATGAAGGCAGACAGAAATATTTCAGAAAACGGAGGAAGTGTAAATGCTATTTGGAAACGGCTGCTGGCTGCAGAAAGAAGGATGTGGGTGCTTTGCGCCGCAGGAAGTATATTTTGTAAAAAAAACAGAGCATCAGGTGACAATCTGTGCACCGACGGCAAAAATCAGGGATCGGGGCGATACACTGGGAGGCATTAATCTGACCATTGAAATCACTTCGCCAGCGCCAGAGGTGATCCGGGTCCGGACAAGTCATCATCTGGGTGTGAAAAAAAGCGGTCCGGAGTTTGTGCTGACAGACAGGGGCAGTCAGCCGCTGCAGGTGGAAGAGGATGAAAAAACGGTACGGATTCAGTCCGGCAGTCTGTCCCTGATCATTACCAAGGAAACCTGGAGCATGACCTATGAGCGGGACGGGCAGCTTCTGACTGCCAGCAGCGGTCGTGGTCTTGCGTATATGAAAACGGACTGGAAAGGATTTGCCTATGATAAAGGGCCGCAGGATGCCTATATGCGCCAGCAGCTGGATTTGTCCGTCGGGGAGCTGGTATACGGTATGGGGGAACGCTTTACTTCATTTGTAAAAAATGGCCAGAGCGTGGATATCTGGAATGAGGACGGGGGTACGAGCACGTATCAGTCCTATAAAAACATACCGTTTTATCTGACCAGCAAAGGATATGGCGTGTTTGTCAATCATCCGGAAAAAGTATCATTTGAAGCGGGTACGGAGGAATTCAAGAGATATGGATAAGGAAAGTGCTCTT
>CANTHI010000437.1 GCA_947653505.1 uncultured Eubacterium sp. | reverse complement strand
TAGGGATTCCGTTTCAGACTACGGCAAATCATTTATGCAAAAGCGGCGCACAGATTCTGCATACAAAAAAAGCGCCTGGTCAGAATCTGCCAATCCTTTGGCCGTGAGCGCTTTCCGTAGCCGTATTTAGTTTGTTTACATGTGTTATATATTTTATCGGAATATTTTTTCATTTCTTAATGCAAAACAGGCAGGAACCTGTAAAAATATGTTCCTGCCTGTTTTGCATCTGTCTGTATTCAGATCACGGATTATACTGTAAATTCCGCAGCAATTTTATCTAATTCATATTTATTTTTTTTGATCCACTCAGAAAATTCCATTCCGCTATCCGCAACTGTCCGGCCAAGCTTTACGAGAAATTCCGGTATCCGCTCCGCCAGGACCGTACCGGCTTCCCGCCCCATTGCTTCCTGCCCCTGCTGTTCACAGCCATTGACATACAATACAAATCCTGGCTGCGGCTTTCCGTTTTCCATTTTCACCCCGCCGCGAAAACCAATGATCCCTGTCTGATGTGTACCACATGAAGAAGGACATCCGGAAATATGGATCTGTGGAAGAGCCCCGTCCGGAAGCGCGGCATCGCGCACCGCTTTTATACAGGCGGCCAGCAGCGCCTGTGAATCCCTCGCACCAATCTGACAGACCGATGCCCCGATACAGCTCACAGACGTTTCAAACACAGTCCGCGCACTGTCCTTTGTAAGATCCAGTACCGTTTCTGCCTCTTTTGCCGTCAGATGAATCATATAAGCGGTTTCGTCCGGTGCAAGCCGCAGTTCAGCAGCATCCATAGATGCAGCCGCACGGCTTAACGCACAAAACGTATCCACGTCCGGTATCCCGCCGGCCGGATGCCATACGACAGTATAAAGTCCCTCCTGCTTTTGCTGCAGCACACGCGGTCCTGGAACCAGCAGACCATCTCCTTTTTTCTGTATCTGCCGTGCAGTCACATGAATACGGAGATCTTCTCCGGAATTAAAAACTTCTTTTAATTTCTCCCTAAAAGCATCCGAATATTTTTCCGCTCCGCCCAGCGCCTCCTGCATATAGCGGGTGCGTGCTTTCACACGGCTTTCATAATTTCCATAAGCTAAAAATGTCAGCCACATTGCCTTTATATAATATAAAATCATTTCCGGACTGACTCCGGCTGCAACTTTTACGCCAAACCGTGGCTGGATTCCGAGTCCGCCGGCACTGAATACATCGAAAGTCCCTTCCTTTGTAGCTGCAAATCCCAGATCACGGTAAGTCGCATGCGTGACATTGGCAGGAGAATTTGAAAATCCTACTTTCAGCTTTCTTGGCATCTTTTTCTCCGGAATCAGCTTTAGCAGATACTCACCAGCAGCTTCCGCAAAGGGCAGTACATCAAAATATTCCTCTTTTTGCACACCTGATAACGGCGGACACATCACATTTCTCGGGTAATCCCCGCCGCCTCCGATTACAACGATTCCGGCATCCAGCGCTGCTTCCATAATTTCACAGACGGTATCCGGCTGCAGATCATGCAGCTGAATGGTCTGACAGGTCGTAAAGTGCATACGGGAGATTTTATATTTCTGAATCATATCAGATACAAAGGCCATTTTTTCTTTTGTCACACGGCCCGCCGGTATCCGCAGCCGGAGCATGTTTGCCTGTCCGCCTCTTTGGGCATAGCTTCCGTAAAAACCGGAAAATCCTTTGTATTCCCCCTGGCTTATACTGCCATTATAAAATGCAGCCGTTTTTTCCTTAAACTCTGGCAGATACTGCTTCCATATCTGTGTATCCATAATACATCTCCTTACTATAAAATATATTTAAAATAAATCCGTTCATTAATGCAGACAATTTAAAGAGAATTTAATATATCTGTATTTTGCATCGTTCTCTGCTTACCGGAACATCTTTCTGGTAAGCAATGCAACTGCCCTGTAAACCGGATGTTCCAGATGTTTTACTACCTGGTCCAGTTCTTTGCGGATCGCGATCCCCTGCGGACAATGCTTTTCGCATCTGCCGCACTTTCTGCATAACGATGCATTTGCAGGCTTTGCCCGCATCGTGGTACACATCATATATTCCCGGAAACCGGTAAAATAGTTTTCTGTATAGCAGACGTTATAGCAGCGGAATACACCAGGAATATCGACTCCCGCCGGACATGGCTGGCAGTATCCGCAACCCGTACAGGGGACCTTCGTTTTCTCATTCACAGCGCGGCGCACTTTTTCAAACAGCACGGCATCCTTTTTCGTAAGTTCCCCAATTCTGGCATGTTCTGCAATGCGGATATTTTCTTTCAGCATGTTCATGGAATTCATGCCGGAAAGCACCACACTAACCGCAGACTGATTCCATAACCAGCGGAATGCCCACTGCGCCGGACTGCTTTGCGGGGAAGCTTTGTGAAAAACTGCCCTGGCTTTTGGCGGAAGGCCACTGACAAGTCTTCCGCCTCTTAAAGGCTCCATAATGATAACCGGAATCTGTTTTTTTGCTGCATATTCCACTCCTGTACGCCCGGCCTGACTGTGCTCGTCCATATAGTTATACTGCACCTGGCAAAAATCCCAGTCATATGCATCCAGAAGCTTTATAAACTGTCCGGAATTTCCATGATATGAAAATCCGATCCTGTGGATTTGTCCGGCTGCCTTTTTTTCCAGCAGCCAGTCCAGAACTCCCATCCGCACCAGTTTTTCCCATACCTGGACATCCGGAAGCATATGTATCAGATAATTATCTATATAATCTGTCTGCAGTCTTGAAAGCTGTTCTGCAAAAATCTTCTTTGCGCTGTCCAGCGAATGAATCAGATAGTGCGGAAGCTTGGTCGCAATTTCCACTTTCCCGCGCCAGTGATTTTTGGCAAGCAGAGTACCAAGCGCTTTTTCACTGCCTTTATAGACATAAGCCGTATCAAAATAATTAATCCCATGTCTGATCGCATATGCCAGTTCCCTTTCTGTTTCCTTCATATCAATATGGCCGTTTCTGGTTGGAAACCGCATACATCCAAATCCCAGAATGGACCAGCCATTTTTTCTTTTCTCCATCTTATCCCCCTTCTTCTGCTCTTTTCCGGAAATCTCCCTGCCATTACAAAACTTTTTCTTCCAGTTCTCTGATTCACAGTATGCGCAGATTTCTAATCTTTATACATCCTCATCCCCGGTAAAGAAACTATATAGAATCATCTTCCTGCATGCCTGTCCGGTAAGGAACTGTATAAAAACAACCCGCACAACTGTTACAGTCTGTTTCTATACAGTCCCTGAGTGCTATCGCTGCAGGACAACTCCCGGATCAGTATCCTTTTACATGAAATCCTGTTTCTTCTTCCAAAAGCGGAATCTCCCGCGTATCCATCCGTTCAATCCTGATATAAGAATCCCTGTTTAACATGGTAAGCATCCGGTTAATCTGCTCCTGTGTGCCTTGCGCTTCCATTTCCACAGAACCATCTTCCCTGTTTTTTACCCAGCCTGTCACGCCCAGACTGCGCGCTGTATACGATGCACGGTACCGGAATCCGACTCCCTGCACCCTGCCCGTAAAACAAATATGTCTGCGTACGATTTCCATATAGGTTTCCTCTCTTTTATATTGTTACATTCCTATTTTCATATGTTCAAAAAAATTGCCAGAAAACGTCCCATGCCACTTTCCAGCCCGGATTTTCAGACAGATCCCTGTAGAACACTGGCAGGAACAGTAACAAAATATCATGATATCAGCATTTTGTCAATGAAAACTGCTTGCTTTCTGTGCAAACGTATGCTAATCTGATAACAATCCGGATTACGTTC
>CANTHI010000436.1 GCA_947653505.1 uncultured Eubacterium sp. | reverse complement strand
CATCATGAAAAAAGAACTTTTTTTTGCGTATTCAGACATGCTGTTTACGCTGCTGCGGGAGACTGACCGCCGGATGGACAGGACATGCTATTCGCGTGAAGCACTCCGTACCCCTGGCCATCTGGGAGAACGGTTTGCGGGCATTTACTATGAATATTTACGGCAAAAAGGCGGATATCGTCTGGGAGAGCTGCAGATGGCAATGTTCGGACATACGCAGGCAGCGGCCCGGGTGCGCAGGCAGGCGGAAGAAATACCGGTAGTATTGGCGGCGGACAGATCGTATGTGCCGGCATTATATGTCTGCCTGAAATCTCTGATCTGTCATCTGAATCCGGACAGGCGCTGCCACATTTATATTTTTCATACGGATATCCCGGACAGGGAAGAGCAGGTTTTTCAGGAAACACTGGCAGATGCGCATGTACGTATTGATTTTATTCATGTGGGTGCAAGAGTGGAAGGATATCAGCTGCGTGCGAAAGGACATATTTCCAGGGAAACCTATTTCCGTTTTCTGATTCTGGATATTTTAAAAAGCTGTCAGAAAGTGATTTATCTGGATGTGGATCTGATCGTACGCGCGGATATCGCCGGATTATATGATCTTGAGATGGACGGGTTTCTTCTGGCGGCGGCAGCTGATCCGGATATTGCCGGACAGTGTAATGGGGCAAATCCGGATACGGAGCATTACCTCAGGCGGGTGCCTGGATTAAAACAGCCTCTGGCATATGCACAGGCCGGGGTTTTAGTCTTTCATGTACAGGCGCTGAATCAGGTGACGGGTGTGCAGAAGCTGCTGGATATGGCTATGCGGGGAAACTACCGGTATGGCGATCAGGACATCTTAAATATGGTATGTGAAGGACGTATCAAATGGCTGGATATGGCGTGGAATGTATTAACGGACACCAGGGGCGGCCGCTATGCGCTGATCCGGTCCGCACCGCATCACATATTGGAAGCATACGAGGCGGCCAGGGCGGATCCGAAGATCATTCATTATGCGGGCAGCGTAAAGCCGTGGCAGGATCCGAAAGAGGATTTTGCGAAAGAATTTTGGGAAGTTGCCCGTCAGACTCCTTATTATGAAGTATTACTTTCTGAACTGCCGGAGCATGCAGGGAAAGAGACGGTATCACTGGCGCAGAAAGCGGTTGATGTTATAAGGCAGGCAGCAAAAAGAATATTGCCAGAAGGGAGCAGGCTGCGTCAGGCAGTAGCCGGATTCTATTGGAGGCTGAAATAAGAATCACGTAAGGATCCGTCATATATGCGCATTTGGAAGGAGCTTTTGGTCATGCATAAGACAGCAGAGAGGATACAGGGATTATATAAATACCGGGCGCTTGTAAAGCAGCTGGTCACAAAGGATATTAAGCTAAAGTACAGAAGAAGTTTTCTTGGATATATATGGAGCGTTTTAAATCCGTTAATGGTCATGACAGTCATGTACCTTGTATTTTCACAGATGTTCCGGTTTGATGTGGAGAATTATCCGGCCTACCTGATCACCGGGCAGACCTTGTTTACTTTTATGACGGAAGCGACCAGTCAGGCGATCTATTCGATTACAGGAAATGCGTCATTGCTGAAAAAAATCTATGTGCCCAAATATATTTTTACTTTGTCAAAGGTCACAGGCTCGCTGGTAAATCTGCTGTTTTCTATGGGGGCAATGTTTATCGTGTTTTTAATAACCAGGGTTCCATTTTCACTCTATATGGCGCTGCTTCCCGCCGTGCTGGCGCAGGTGTATCTGTTCAGCCTGGGACTGGGACTTTTTCTGGCACAGGCAGCAGTGTTTTTCCGTGATATCCAGTATATATACAGTGTACTGCTCACAGCCTGGACCTATCTGACGCCTATTTTTTATCCGCCTGACCAGCTTCCGCAACAGATGCAGACGGCCGTAAGACTGCTGAATCCCATGTATCATTATATCATGCAGTTCCGGGTGCTTGTGCTGCAGCAGCAGCTTCCGGATGTGGGATCCATTCTTTACGGATCCTGTCTTGCGTTTGGATTTTTAATAGGCGGGACATGGGTTTTCTTAAAAAGCCAGGACAGATTTATTTTGTATATTTAAAGGCTGGCAAAAGGCAGGGGCAGGCTGCTTCTGGTTAGGAGGCGGAAAGTGGAAAACGACAGGATTGTGGTCAGGATGGAAGATGTGACCGTCCGTTTTAATATGGCAAACCAGCAGGTGAATAATCTGAAGGAATATGTGATCCGGATGCTGAAAAGGGAATTGATGTTTCAGGAGTTTCTGGCCCTGCAGGATGTCAGTTTTCAGGTACGGGCGGGAGAAGCATGGGGGATTATCGGGACAAACGGGTCTGGAAAATCGACACTGCTCAAGCTGGTATGCGGTATTTTAAAACCATATAAAGGGCATGTGAGCACGAATGGCAGTATCGCGCCTTTGATTGAGCTTGGTGCCGGTTTTGACGGGGAGCTGACCGCAAGGGAAAATGTATTGCTGAATGGGACGCTTATGGGATATTCGGAAAAATTTATGAAAGAGCATTTTGAGGAAATCATTGATTTTGCGGAATTGTGGGATTTTCTGGATATGCCGATGAAAAACTATTCATCCGGCATGGCGGCACGGCTGGGCTTTTCCGTTGCGACGATGGTACGGCCGGATATTTTAATCTGTGATGAGGTACTTGCAGTCGGTGATTATCAGTTTCAGGCTAAATGTGAAGAGCGGATGCGGCAGATGCTGCATGGAGGTACGACGTTGTTATACGTATCGCATCAGAATGAATCCGTGGAGAAGCTATGCAGCCATGCACTCTGGCTGGAAAAAGGGCATGTAAGGATGGCCGGGGATGCAAACAGGGTATGCAGGGCTTATGCGGGTCAGATATGAATAAAATGTGTGAGGAGATAGAAGTATGAAGATAGCGGTAGTTGGAATTGGGTATGTTGGATTGTCAAACGCGGTTTTGCTGGCCCAGCATCATGAAGTAGAAGCAGTTGATATTGTTGCGGAAAAAGTAAAGATGATCAATCAGAAAAAATCGCCGCTCGTGGATAAGGAAATTGAAGAATATCTGCGGGAAAAGGATCTGAGTCTGCATGCCACGCTGGATTATGAGGAAGCGCTTACAGGCGCGGAATATGTCATCATCGCGGCGCCGACAAATTATGATGAGGAAAAGGATTTCTTTGACTGCAGCGCGGTGGAAGACGCGATTATGCAGGTGCTGCATTATGCACCGGAGGCAGTGATGGTCATTAAATCGACGATCCCGATTGGATTTGTATTAAAGGCGAGAAAAAAATTTCATACAGAAAATATCCTGTTTTCACCGGAATTTCTGCGGGAAGGAAAAGCGCTTTATGATAACCTGTATCCATCAAGGATCATTGTCGGAGAACGCTCTGAGCGTGCCAGACGGTTTGCGGAGCTGTTAAAAGAAGGGGCGGTAAAGAAAGACATGACGATACTGTTTACAGACCCGACAGAAGCAGAAGCGGTGAAGCTGTTTGCGAATACATATCTGGCGCTGCGCGTCGCGTATTTTAATGAACTGGATACGTATGCGGCGGTAAAAAAGCTAAATGCCGGACAGATTATCGAAGGTGTCTGTATGGATCCGAGAATCGGCACGCATTACAATAATCCTTCGTTTGGATACGGCGGATACTGTCTGCCCAAAGATACAAAACAGCTGCTGGCAAATTATAAGGATGTACCGCAGACGCTGATATCAGCTGTGGTGCAGTCCAATCAGGTACGCAAGGATTTTATTGCGGATGAGATACTTGCGCTTTGTCCAAAAGTCATCGGCATCTAC
>CANTHI010000435.1 GCA_947653505.1 uncultured Eubacterium sp. | reverse complement strand
GCCGCCAACAGTTATATGTAACGCATTAGAAAATCAGCTGGATGAGGGAACCGGCGTCCGCATAGCCACAATGTAACATTTACTCTTGACTTATCACCTACATCGTGTTAATATAATAACACCTACATTATGTTAATATGAAAGGAGGATTTTATGCAGCAAATCTCAGAATCAGAACTTATTCTCATGAAAATCATCTGGAAAAAAGGTGGCAGTGCTTTATTTTCCCAGATTACAGAGGAACTAAAGCAGGAGCAGAGTGAATGGAAAAATAACACCGTACTTACACTGCTTTCCCGTCTGATCGGGAAAAAATATTTAAAGATACATAAAGTAGGAAGGCGCAACGAATACATTGCCGTTATCACTGAACCGGAATATCAGGCAGTACAGACACATGGCTTTATCGACAGGGTTTATGAAGGCAGTGTAAAAAATCTGGTTAACACCCTGCTGCGTCAGGATATTCTGACACAACAGGAATGGACGGAAATAGAAAGGTTTTGGAAAGAAAAAAATGAATGAATGGATCAGACAACTGCTTTCACTTTCCCTATGCGGAACGATACTGATGATGGTTCTTCTTATGCTGAAAAAGCTTTATAAAAACTATTTCAGCAAATGCTGGCAGTACTATATCTGGCTGGCAGTCACACTCCGGTTTCTTATCCCAAATGCTCCGGATGCCGTGGTTTTTAGGATATTGCTGCAGACAGACACATGGACCGGGCAGGGTGTTATTACAGACACAAATCAGAGGAACCAGAAAAACCAGAATCAGATTGCAAAAGATGCATCCGGCTGGCAGTCTGATACGCTGGTATCTGGTACATATTCAGATACTGCTGCTCCGGTATCCGGCCCGCATCCGGTATCCGGCCCGCAGATGGATAATGCTTCGCAGAAAAACAGCCAGCATACGGATACTGCGCAGCCACAGGATCCTGTCGCCGGTACTGCAGGCATTCTGCCTTTTCCAGATTTTGGAAGTGTCTGTGTGTATCTGTTTTTGATCTGGCTCGTTCCTGCCAGTGTATTTCTGCTCCGGAAAATACGGTCTTACTGCTGCTTTATGCATCATATACGGACCACGTGCAAAAAGGTGTCTGATCCTGCTGCCCTGAACCTGCTTGCCGGGTGCGCAAAGACCTGTAACCTTTCAAAACCGGTGAAATTATACCGCAGTCCACAGCTTTCTTCCCCAGTCATGGCCGGTTTTTTTCATCCCTGTATTGTGATAACAGAGCAGCAGTTTCCGGATACGGAGCTGTCTTTGATCTTTACACATGAGATGATTCATTACAAACGGCTGGATCTGTTTTACAAATGGCTCGTTCAGATTGTTGTCTGCATACACTGGTTTAATCCACTGGTATATCTGCTGGAAAAGGAAGTGAACCGGGCCTGCGAGCTTTCCTGTGATGAGGCGGTCATCCGTCTGCTTGGCAGGAAAGAAAGAAAGGCTTACGGAGATACCCTGCTATTATGTGCCAGAACAGCTGGTTCGTTCAGACATCCGGATTCGTTCCTTACCCTGACGGAAGGCGCGGAACAATTAAAAGAAAGGCTTGGTGAGATTATGAATGTAAAAACAGCAACGAAAAAAACGAAAATATGGATGGCTTCGCTCACTGCCTGTATTGTTACAGGCTCTGCAGCAGCCGGCGCGTACATCGCTCCAGCATATGCCGCACAGCCGCAGACAGATATGGCCCTGGAGGAACACCTGACTGCATCATCAGAAAAAAAGGCGGATGCTTTAGAAGCGGACTCACAAAAAGGCAGATTTTCCGAATATGCGAAACTGCTGGCTTTTCGAAAGGGTTCTTATCAGACTCTGACAGTTGCGCAGTTCCGTGAAAAAGTCACTTTCGCACTGGATACGCCGGAAGGGCTCCGGCTGTTAGATCAGGCGCAAAAAGATGAAGAAGTCCACCAGCACCTTTTTGACGATGAAGATGCCTTTTTTCTGAGTAACACACTCTGGCTCGCTAACGGTTCATGGCAAAAGCGTAATTTATCGGCTGTCGGGACAGAGCGCCCGCTGAAAAATGGACAGACCGCAGAGCTGGAGTTTCGGGCACAAATCAGAATCCTGAATCCGGATATCCCTGTTTTGGAATACGAAAACGCGTACCGGGGACTTGCGGATACAGCCGCTGACTTTTTAAAATCCAAAACAGACGCCCAGCTTTCGGATAAATCTGGCAAATCCGAAAAACAGCTTACGAAAGAAGCTCTTAAAACCATGCAGAAATACGCCAAAGCCGTCAGCAAAAAAGGGAATCTCGCACTAACCACAGACTGGTGCTGCTACGCTTCTGAAGAATATATTCCAGCTGTTTTGAAAAAAGAAGCTCCTGAACGCAGGACTGAAATAAAAAATCTTCCGGCACGCATAAAGAAACTGCTCACCCTGAAGGCGAAAAATTACAAAAACTACACGCTCTCAGAATTTTGGGATTATACCGGTGAACGTTATGAAGCAGACGATTCTTTATGGAAAGCGTCCCAGGGCTATTTCAGGATATTACAGGATGAAAAAGTCAGGAAAAATCTTTCAAAAGAAGATTATGAATTTCTTACCGTCACATTGCCCTGTACAGCCAGTGAAAGCACGAATCCATCTGACCGTGCCGGCAGTTTTCCTCCAGGTTTTGGCGGACAGTTTGATCTCCCCTATCCACAGATGGGTACAAAGATGCATTTTGAATGGTATGCAGAGTATGAGATCCAAAATCCGGATCTGACAATCGGTGAACGTGACAGACTGATTCTGAATGTGATTCATGGAATGCATGAGTTTGTGGAGCATACACCAGATACGGCAGATACCGGCTCGCAGAATTATATGACAGAAATGCGCAGCTGTCTGGAGCAGCTGGCAGAAGAAAACAGCGGTTTTGGTCTGGAAATTACAGTGTCGCAGTGTATGGGTGGCTGAAAGAACAGGCAGACTGGAAGCCGGATGGAAGGCGGTTCCGGTCTGCCTGTTCCTTTCCATCCTTAGTCCCGTGACTCCGTCAGAATCAGTATCCCTTCCCGCAGCTCCACCACCGCTTCCTCTTCCACGATCTCATTGCTGATGCCAAGCGACTCAAATCCGCCCAGCGTATAATCTGCCAGCGGATATTTAAATCCGGTCAGCGTCACGCCGGATACCTGCGTGGTCAGCGGTATCAGAGAGACATAGTCTCCATACTGCTCTGCCTTTTTCAGCACGGTCCGTTCCTGAATCAGGCGGATTCTGTTGTGTGCGTCGATCAGATAGCAGCTGATCCCGCGCTCCATCGCATACCCGAGCAGCCGCACAGTCCCAAGCATATGATCCAGCCTGGTGCCTGTTCCGCCTAAGATATGAATCTCACTGCTATTTTTCTCCAGCGCCAGCTCCAGCGCCAGCTGCGTATCTACCGCGTCTTTTTCCGGCTGGTACTGGTGAAAGACAATCCGTGGATCGCTGCGCAGCTGCCGCAGCTGATCCGGACTGGCTGAGTCAAAGTCCCCAAGCACCTCGTCGGGCCGGATGCCTGCCTGCAGAAAGAAACGGATACCGGAATCTGCCGCAATCAGATAATCGAAGCCCTGCTGTCTGAAATAAGACAGTGCAAAGGAATCCTCTACCGTGCCGCCTGTTACAATGAGTGTTTTCATTACAGAATACTCCTCTTTCTATTCCTTTATAAAAATCTCTCTCTTTTTATAAAATCTCTTTTTTATAAAATCCCTCTTTTTATAAAATCTCTCTTTTATAAAATCCCTCTTTTTATAAAATCTCTTTTTTATAAAATCCCTCTTTTTATAAAATCTTTCTTTTATAAACTCTCTCTTTT
>CANTHI010000434.1 GCA_947653505.1 uncultured Eubacterium sp. | reverse complement strand
TTGCGGCGGCATCCGGCGCGGCGGCGATCAGCTATACATTTCAGGCGCTGGCAAGGTCAGGGGAACATATCGTGGCGTCCAAGACGATCTACGGCGGAACCTACAATCTGCTGGCACACACCCTTCCTCTGACCAACGGCGTGACCACAACCTTTGTGGACCCGGAGGAGGAAGGTTCCTTCGAGGCGGCAATCCAGGACAATACGAAAGCAATCTTTGTGGAAACGCTGGGAAATCCGAATTCCAACCTGGTTGACCTGGAAAAGCTGGCTGAAACGGCGCATAAGCATCAGATTCCGCTGGTCGTGGATTCTACATTTGCGACGCCCTATCTGATCCGTCCGATCGAGTATGGAGCAGACATTGTGGTCCATTCCGCGACAAAATTTATCGGGGGCCATGGAACAGCCATCGGCGGCGTGATCGTGGACAGCGGCAATTTTGACTGGAAGGCATCCGGCAGATACCCCTGGATCTCGGAACCGAATCCAAGCTATCACGGAGTATCCTTCTCCGACGCGGCGGGGGCGGCAGCCTTCGTGACTTACATCCGCGCGGTGCTCCTGCGGGATACCGGCGCAACACTTTCCCCGTTCCACGCGTTTCTTTTTCTCCAGGGACTGGAAACCCTGTCGCTCCGTGTAGAGCGCCATGTGAGCAACGCATTGAAGATCGTGGAGTACCTTGCGAAGCATCCCCAGGTGGAAGCGGTGCATCATCCGTCGCTGTCAAGTGAACCCAGCCACGGATTATACCAGAAATATCTTCCCAATGGGGGCGGCTCGATCTTTACATTTGAGATCAAAGGGGACGCAGAGACGGCACAGAAATTTATCGACAACCTTGCCATCTTCTCCCTTCTGGCAAATGTGGCGGACGTGAAATCCCTGGTGATCCACCCGGCAACGACGACCCACAGCCAGAGCACGGAGGAGGAGCTTGCGGAACAGGGAATCCGGCCGAATACGATCCGGCTTTCCATTGGGATTGAAAAGGCAGAGGACCTGATCGCGGCGCTGGAGGCGGCGTTTGAGGCGGTGAAGGAGTGAGGAGCTGCAGAAAATAACTAACACATCATTTCTCCTGCTGCACAGGGCAAAAAGCCTCGAGGTAGTAATGCAGGATAAAAATGAAAGCATGATGGATCTAAGAAAACGGAGAGCGTGGGAAGCCCTCCGTTTTTTTGCATCCATCCCTATTAAAATTCAAATTTAACGCAGACGGAATCTAAAGCATACTCTGTTTTCGTTTCAGGAAATAGATTCCGGTTCCGGAAAGTACCATTATAAATATCCAAAGCAGCAGATGATTGTGATCCCCGGTTTGAGGACTTTGTTTTTTTGCTGTTGAGATTCCCGTATTCGGCTTGCTGACGGAATCCGTATTTTGACCTGCGGAATCGGCAGTCAGTTGTCCGGTTTCGGGCGGTACAGGCACATCATCAGCGCCGGGGGCCGGCGGATTAACGGCTCCAGGGGGCACTGCCGGCTTATCTTCACCGCCCTGGTTATCGTCGTCATTTGTTTTTAAAGATTTCCAGGCGACAGCGATGGGAGATAAACCGTGGACGGTGAACTGGAGCTCTTCTTTTGTCTTTTTGGTTTCCAGCGTCTCTGTCTGCCCCGGCTTAAACCCATTCATCTCATGGGTAAACATATGGGTTATGATAAAATCATAATCTGTGCTGTTGGTTCCTTCAGGATATGGTAACGCTACCAGCAGTCCTTCTGCCGGAAAATTCTCCGGTGTCACGGCATTCCAGGTCTTTCCGCCGTCAAAGCTGATCTGCAGCTTTACATCGTAGATCACTACATTTTCTGCGGAATATCCCTGATTCTCGGCAACAACACGGCAAAGTTCCGCGGTAATTTTTTCCTCGGTATCCATGCCGACTGCAATCAGTGTGTCTGGGATTTCCCGGATTCCTTCTGTTATGTCCAGACGTGTCTTTTCTCCTGCGGCGACAGTGACAGGCAATTCCCGAATGACGCCGTGTTTTAACGCATCATAACCTTTCACGTCTGAGTAATCGTAGTTTCTGTCATCGACTTCCAACATGGCCTGATAACTCTTTTGATCGCTGCGGACTGTCTCATCCGGTGTGATCCATACCCATCCCTGGGGAAGTACGACCGAAGACAGCGGTACGCCCTGCGGAGCGTTCAGATTTTCCGGAAGAATGATCTCTGCCGGAGCAGCCTTGGCTATCTCGAATTTTACAGGGGCGCTCTCAAGACCTGAATAAGTTTTTGTCTCAGGAACGACAGCTTTTACATACCATACACCGGCTTGCTGTGGTATGTCGGCGGTATAAGCATCTCCGTCAGGAGCTGCGCTATAGAGATACTGCACTTCCCCGTATAGTGCCTGCGCGGAAGGATTGGGGGGGTATCGCCGTATTTCCATCCAGATATCTTAAGCTCCGCAGTCCACCTGTTGGTTTGGAGGAAACGCAGAGTTACATGCATTGTATTGCCATTTCCGCAGTCGTAAGTATAGGTCACATCTGTTCCCGTCTGGATATTTGTCAGGATACTGCCGGTGCCGGATCTCTGTGCGCCTGTTAAGTTCGATATTTTGGAACCATCCAGTTTCGAATCCGCGGTTTTCAGATCATAGGTGTCCTGATCTGCAGCGACGTGAATGGTGTCAAATTGCTCGCAGTCTTCAAATGATGTCGTGCTGGCTGGAAGAACCAGGCTTTTTAACCGGTTGCCGGTACAATTAAAGTATACCATGCTTTTATTTTGGCTTACATCTAAGGTTTTTAACTGATTATTCTGACAATAGAATGCCCATAGAGAAGAATTTTTGCTCACATCAATCTCTTCAAGTTGATTGTCATTACAATAAAAAAATGTTAAATTAAGGCTGTTAGATACATCTAATGTTTTTAACAGATTATTTCCTGTGTAAAAACTCGCTAATGAAGTTTTATCCTGCACATCAATCTCTGTCAGTTGATTGTACTGACAGGAAAGATGACGGAGCGCCATATTTCCCGTGATATTTAACTCTGACAACTGGTTATCCCCACATGAGAGAAAGTTCAGAGCCGGACAATTGCTGACATCCAGCGCTGTCAACTGGTTTCCATCGCAGGAGAGCTTCGTTAGCATCGGATTATTCGCGACATTCAGGGCTTGAAGCTGATTATTCTGACACTGCAGAGTGTTAAGCTGTCCGTTGGTGCTAAGATCCAGGTCTGTCAATTGGCAAATATTGCAATTGAGTGTTTGCAGATTTGTACAGTTCCTGACGTTCAGGGTGGTCAGGTTCAAAGTTTCCGCGCAATTCAGAGATAAAAGCTCCGTGTTCTTACTTACATCGATCGTTTTCAGAAACGGACCGTTACACTGCAGTGTCGTCAGATTCTTGAAATGCTCAATTCCCGCGAGACTTTCGGCTTCTAAGCTGCTGTTTGTCATATCTAATTCCGTAATTGAATCAATCTCATCGGCGGTAAAGAGATTTGGATCGCTATGCAAGCTCTGCATTTTTGGATCAGTCTTTAGATACTCTCTGAAACCGGCGTCCGGGAAATTCTCTTCGTTGATTTCCACATCTCCTGCCCGTATGGAAGCTTTTGAATCCGGATTCTCTGTCTGATCTGTCTGCAGACCAATATCGCTGTCCGATGTTCCGAATACAGTTGGCATGGGCATATCTGACATATTATAATTTGTCACCAATTTTTCGCCAGAAAATGGATGACCTGCTTGCGCTTCAGCGCAATTCCTATTATAGAATAATACGGCAAACAGCGCGGCTGCCAGCAGGCGTTTTAAAAATCGTCTTCTTTGTGTATTCATTACATTCTGTCCTTTCATACTTTTTG
>CANTHI010000433.1 GCA_947653505.1 uncultured Eubacterium sp. | reverse complement strand
CAACATATATTTTTCGTGGTGCAATCGTCAACGGTTCAAACAGGTATCATTGCAGCAGTAAGCAAAATGACAACGGTAGAGTTTGCAAATAAGTACCTGTTTGAACCGTTGACGATTGCACCACGAAAAATATATGTTGCTCCCGATGCCGAAGCGCACAAGGCTTTTACAATAGGAAAGACGCCGAAAGGGAGAATTTGGTTTTCGGACGATAAAGGCGTTGGGGCTGCCGGTTATGGTCTTTGTTTGTCTGCTGATGAAATGTCAAAGATTGGATTGCTCTGTCTGAAAAAGGGGATTTTTAACAACAGGCGTATTGTTTCTGAAAAATGGATTGAAGAAAGCACTGTGGTCAGGCTGCATTGCGACAAAAAATTTCGTGATATGAAGTATGGTTATTTGTGGTGGATTATTGATGAAAATGAGGGGAGCTATGCGGCTATTGGCAATAGCGGAAATGTTATTTATATCAATCCGAAAAAGGAATTGGTAGTAGCGGTTTCCGGCTATTTCAAACCGACAGTGTTTGACCGGATTGATTTTATCAAAGAACAGATAGAGGGAAAACCTGAAACCTCAGGAAGTTAAAAAAAATAAATAATCTGCCGCTAAAGGAGACAGCCGCCATGAAGCACATACCCCATCGACAAAATCCAACGGTCATTGTAAATACCTGTGGAGCCGTTCCCGCAAAATGGAAATCTGTAGTTTCACAAATTTCATTTATAAATTGCGGAAATATTATGCAAAAATATGCTTATCATTGTGAATATTTCATAAAAAACCATGCACGAATTTGTCTAAATGTCCAAAAATGAAAATATGCGAAAATAGTTCTTGAATTTCGTAGTCCCAAGTGCTATAGTTTACTCAACGGAAACGTTACCGATACCGTTTCCGAAATCGTTTCCAAAAACGGTATCGAAACGTTGTGCAACTATTAACAGCGCATACTATATAAAGGAGAGAAAGTATGAAAAAGAAGTTGGTTTGTGCACTGCTGTGTACAGCAATGGCAGCAGCATCATTCACCGGATGCGGTTCTTCTGATGGCGATAACGGCCAGGCAAAAGACGATGGCGCATCAGATAATGCGTCGGATGATAATGCTGCGGATGCAAAAGATGACAACGCAGATGCAAATGGGGATTCCAAAGAGGGTACTGGCAAAGTCTATTATCTGAACTTTAAACCAGAACAGGGACAGGACTGGGTAGATCTGGCAGCAAAATATACCGAGGAAACAGGGGTCCCGGTTGATGTACAGACGGCAGCGGCTGGCACTTATGAAGAGCAGTTAAAGTCAGAGATGGCTAAGACGGAGGCTCCGACGCTGTTTCAGGTAAACGGGCCGATCGGCTATCAGAACTGGAAAGATTACTGCTACGATTTGAAAGACTCTGAGATTTATAAGCATGTAAAGAGCGATGATTTCGTATTAAAAGATGGCGAAGCAGTACCTGGTATTGCATACGTGATTGAGACATACGGTATTATTTATAACAAAAAGCTGTTAAATGACTATATCGCGATGGATGGCGCAAAGATTAAATCTGCAGATGAGATCACCAGCTTTGCAAAATTAAAAGAAGTTGCGGATGACATTCAGGCGAAGAAGGATGATCTTGGCGTGGCAGGTGCGTTTACTTCCGCGGGTATGGATTCCAGCTCTGACTGGAGATTCAAGACACATCTTGCAAACCTTCCGATTTATTATGAATACAAGGCAGAAGGCGTGGATTCTTCGGAGGCGATTAAAGGTACGTACCTTGACCAGTACAAACAGATGTGGGATTTGTATCTGACAGATTCTACCTGTGCGCCGGGGCTGATTTCCGGTATGACAGGAGATGACGCGGCTGCGGAATTTGCGGTAGGGGACGCGGTATTTTACCAAAATGGTACATGGGCTTACAACGATATTATGAACGATGGCCTGACAGATGATGATATCGGTATGCTGCCGGTTTATATCGGTGTGGAAGGCGAAGAGAATCAGGGGCTTTGTACCGGATCTGAAAACTACTGGTGTATCAACAAAAACGCGCCGCAGGAGGATATTCAGGCAACACTGGATTTCTTAAACTGGGTAATTACAAGCGATGCCGGACGCGACAGCCTGGCAAATACGATGGGATTTGTAACACCGTTCGACACGTTTGACGATGGTTATCAGGCAAGCAATCCGCTTCTTAAGATTGCGAATGAATATATCAGCAACGGCAAGACACCTGTTTCATGGAACTTCTCAACGATTCCTTCTGAGAAATGGAAAGATGATGTCGGCAGCGCTTTACTGGAATACGCACAGGGCACTGGTGAATGGTCAGCAGTAGAAAAAGCATTCGTGGATGGCTGGGCAACAGAATATAAGGCAGCCAATGGCGGAAATTAATCTGTAGAATGCGTTGTGCAACTGCAGGCGCAAAGACAGCAGAATTTGCGTAAATTTTTATAACTAATAGTTTTCTAATTAATGGTTCCTTTTCAATATTTCCTAATATATCCCTTAGTAATGGGCGGTTTTCCCAACCGCCCGTTTTTAATAAGTAAGCATGGCTTCGGAAGGAAAATGGCCGGAGCTGATTTTAAAAGATGGCAGCATCTAAAAAGGAGGAGTTCGTTATGGATAAAGCGATTAAGAAGTATTTTCCGGTCTTTATGCTTCCGACGATGATAGCATTTGCAATCGGATTTGTAATTCCGTTTATACTTGGAATTTATTTATCGTTGTGTGAATTTACGACAGTTACCGATGCAAAATTTGTCGGATTTAAAAATTTTGCAAAAGGCTTAACAGATGAGACATTTATGCATTCGCTGTGGTTTACGGTATTGTTTACCGTAGTATCGGTCATTACGATTAACCTGTTTGCATTTATCATAGCAATGATTCTGACAAAAGGTATTAAAGGTACCAATATTTTCCGTACCGTGTTCTTTATGCCGAATCTGATTGGTGGTATTATTCTTGGTTATATCTGGCAGCTGATCTTTAATGGTATTTTACAGAATTTTGAACGTACACTGACATACTCAGCTTCTTATGGTTTCTGGGGACTGATTGTGCTGATGAACTGGCAGCAGATCGGGTATATGATGATTATTTACATTGCAGGCATTAACAATATTCCGGGTGATCTGATGGAAGCGGCGCAGATTGACGGGGCAAGCAAATGGCAGGTATTAAAAAATGTTACGATTCCGATGCTGATGCCGTCGATTACAATCTGTTCTTTCCTGACACTGACAAACGGTTTCAAGCTGTTCGACCAGAACCTGGCGCTGACTGCAGGCGCGCCGTCCAATAAGACGCAGATGCTGGCGCTGAATATTTATGATACGTTTTATGGCAGAGTCGGCTGGGAAGGCGTAGGTCAGGCAAAAGCGGTAATCTTCTTTATTATCGTGGCGGCCGTTGCGATTATCCAGCTGCGTATGACAAAGAGTAAGGAGGTACAGGCTTAATGGAAACAAAAAAACCAGTAAAAAACGGATGGATTTATACGACAGTTTTTACCCTGTTATCTGTATTGTATGTGATGCCGATTATCGTAGTTCTGATTAACTCGTTTAAGCGGAAGACGTATATTAACCGTGAGCCGTTCAGCCTGCCGAATGAAAAGACATTTGAAGGTCTGAAAAACTATATCAGCGGTATCGAAAAAATAGACTTTTTTGCGGCGTTTCAAAATTCGTTATTTATCACGGTATTTTCTGTAGCAGTGATTATTTTATGTACTTCCATGTGTGCATGGTACATTTCACGTGTAAAAAACAAGGTTTCTTCGGGTATGTATTACCTGTGTGCGTTTGCACAAAACCATAATAGCACTTTTCATATAT
>CANTHI010000432.1 GCA_947653505.1 uncultured Eubacterium sp. | reverse complement strand
TGCCCGATACACAGGCGGCGTAGCCGAAGCGGCACCTTTAGCTGCTGGCGGAGCCGGAAGCGAAGTAGGTGCCGCGCCCGTCCGGTTCCAAAGAGCGGATGCAGAATGCTTAGAGATTCTTACATTCTGGAAACCGGAACAATGAAACAGGGCCGGTTCCCTCATCCGGCGTCCGGGAGGCCGATATGTTCTATTCTGGTTTATCCAGGTTCTGGCTTCCTGCATTCTGGAGCGGACACAGCAGGCGTGGCAGATTCCCTCTCACGGCGTCCGCATAGCCAGTACGCGACACTTTTATATAAATTGTTGCATTTCCATTTAAGTTCGCGCCTATGTTCTCCAGCCCCGCCAGTCCTCATTTATCATAGACTTTCTGCATAAAATATGATATACTGGCCACAAACAATCACCAATATCAATGAAGGAAGGTAAACCGTATTTATCAGGAGGATCCCATGAACCCAAAACAGACCTTTTACAAAACTCAGGCAGAAATGATCATCCATCATCTTGAAAAACGCCGTATGAAAGGCTATTACTGCCCTTCCAGAGAAGACGCGTTAAAAACGGCCATGTCTCTGACGCGGGCAGACACCACAGTTTCATTTGGCGGGTCTGTCACACTCGCAGAAACCGGCATTCTGGACGCATTAAGATCCAGAACAGATATCCGGCTGATTGACCGCAGTCTGGCAAAAACACCAGAAGAGATCAGACAGGCATATCTTGACTCATTTCGCGCAGACACCTATTTTATGAGTACCAACGCAATCACTCTGGACGGACAGCTGGTCAATACAGATGGAAACGGCAACCGTGTTGCTGCCCTGATCTATGGACCAGAACAGGTAATTGTTGTTACCGGCATGAATAAAGTAACACCAGACACTGATGGCGCCATCCAGCGAATCCACAATATCGCATCACCGCCAAACTGTATCCGTCTGAATAAAAAAACTCCGTGCGCCGCTACCGGAATGTGTGCACAGTGCCTGGGCGATGACAGTATCTGCAGCCAGACGGTAATTACCAGACGCAGCGGAATCGTGGACCGCATTAAAATCCTGTTAGTCGGAGAAGAACTCGGATACTAAATCCTAAAAATCACGGGGCGGATGAAAACCGCTCATAAATACACAACAGGCGGAAAGCTGTTCATAAATAAAAACAAAGCTTTCCACCTGCCACTCTACATCCGTTCCGGTGCTGAAAATCCAAGCACATCAATACAGGTTTCCATAATTCCCTTGCAAAGCTTTAACAGCTGGATATAACCTGCCTGCCGTTCTTCCTCATCCTGCGCCAGTATTTTTGTCTCATGATAAAAATGATTAAACGCATTGGCAAGATCGTACAGATATGCACATACCTTATGCGGCGCCAGTTCTGCAAATGCCGCGGCAATCATGCCGTGAAATCTGCTGATCTCCAGCATAAGCGCCTTTCCACTGTCTGAATCCGCAGGCAGAATCTTTTTTCCATCCGCATTTTTTCCAGTCTGCTCATATTTCTTTAATATAGATTTGATTCTTACAATCGTATACAGCAGATAAGGCCCTGTATTTCCTTCAAATGAAGTAAAACGCTCCATGTCAAAAATATAATCTTTGGAGGCCTGATTCGCCAGATCCCCGTATTTTACAGCAGAAAGCGCCACCACTTTTGCAGTCTTTCTGGCTTCTTCCTCACTCATTGTCTGATTTTCAGAAATCTTTACATACATCTGCGCATTGATATCCTCAAGCAGCGCAGACAGCCGCATCACTCCGCCTTCTCTGGTCTTAAACGGTTTGCCATTTTTACCGTTCATCGTTCCAAATCCTAAAAAGGTCAGCTTTGTATCTGCATCTACAAGACCTGTCTTACGTGCGCAGCGGAATACCTGCGTAAAATACAGCTCCTGTCTCTTATCCACGACATAAATAATCTCCTGCGGGTGCCAGTTCTGCATCCGTTCCACAATCGTCGCAAGATCCGTCGTATTGTACAAAGACGCGCCGTCCGATTTTAAAATCATGCAGGGCGGTACTTCCTTTGTATCCGTCTCTTCTTTAACATCTACGACCAGCGCACCCTCTGAAATATAGGCAAAGCCATCGTCCTTCATCTTCTGCACCATATCCGGAATATATGGCTGCGCGTCAGACTCGCCTTTCCAGAGGTCAAACGACACATTCAGATTTTCGTAATTTTTCTTTAAATCCGTTACTGAAACATTTAAAATATGATTTAACAACGCTCCATAACCCCGCCTGCCATGCTGCAGCTCGTAAGTTGCCTGCATCGCACGCTCTTTATAGGCTTCGTCTTCTTTGGAACGGCTGCTCGCAGTCGGATAAATTTCCTCCAGCTCCAAAATCGTAAACGGCGCTTCCTGCGGATATTCGCCTTCATACGAATCATCAAAATATACCAGCTCCGGTTTGCGTTCCGCAAGCTCTGTAATAATCAGCCCCATCTGCAGACCCCAGTCACCCATATGAACGTCCCCAATCATCTCATGTCCCGCATAACGGCCCATGCGCTTGATGCTTTCCCCGATGATCGCTGAACGCAGATGACCGACATGCAGCGGTTTTGCAATATTCGGCCCGCCATAATCGATCATGATTTTCTTTGGATGCGCTGTCTTTTCATTACCATAGTCTTTTTCTTCCATCATCCGGCACAAGTAATCTGCCAGACAGCTTTCCTGTATTTTCAGATTTAAAAATCCCGGCTTTACTGCCTCTGCCACAGCAAAGACCTGACTGTCCCGAAGATGATCTGCCGCCTCCTGCGCAATCATCATCGGCGGCTTTTTATACTCCTTTGCCGCGGCCAGCGCACCATTACATTGAAATTCACACAAATCCGGCCGGTTTGACACAGTCACACGCGCATATTTCCCATCATAGCCACATGCCGTAAACGCGCCAACGACTTCCTCATTCATCTGTTCCATCAAGTTTTTCATGTTTTATCCTGCTTTCTATCCATTCTGGTTTTGTGCCTGAAGCGCTGACATTGCATACTCAAAAGGCTCCGGTTTTTCATTTAATATCGCATGAATCTGCTGCTTCTGCCCCTCATCATGTACCGGCTTTTTCCCATAATGGCCGGAATAGGCTCCGGTTTTAGGATTGTAGGCATCCTGCATCCGTTTTTTCTCCTCTTTAGGATCCATTTTAGGATCCATATCGTGATCCGCATCCTGCATCCGCAGCTGTTCCTTCTTGCGCTCCTCTTCGTCTTCTTTCCGTTTCCTTTCCCGTGCAGCCTCTTCCACTTCTTCCAGCGTCTGATAATGTACATTCCATCCCTTGACGATACTCCGGTCCATTCTTATTTTCTTATCTCTTTTGGCTATCAAATCAATTGAATATACTGCCGGCATACCAACACCCCCTGATACCTGTTATATAGTGATTTAAATATCAACTTTTTCTGATGGAATTATTATAGCACAACATCGTATGTTTTTTCAAGATTGTATCTGATGGAATTGCAGGTACTCCCATTCTGCAGGTTATGATTCACGGCCCAAGGGCCGCTCATAGTAACGAATCGGGGCGATATTAAAAATTTGCTTCGCAGAATCGCCCCCCCCACTCCTAAATCACATTCCTGACCCGTGCAAAGAGCGATCCCCCATAGGCGCGAACTTAAACGGAAAATGTAACAATTTATATAAAAGTGTTGCGTACTGGCTAACCGGACGCCGGATGAGGAAACCGGCCCTGTTTCATTGTTCCGGTTTCCAGAATGTAAGAATCTCTAAGCATTCTGCATCTGCTCTTTGGAACCGGACGGGCGCGGCACCTGCTTCGCTTCTGGCTCCGCCAGCAGCTAAAGGTGCCGCTTCGGCTTCGCC
>CANTHI010000431.1 GCA_947653505.1 uncultured Eubacterium sp. | reverse complement strand
GCTGGTAATAGGGATGCCAGCTGGCCGAACAATTCCGTTAATATGCTTGTGGACATGGAAGATAATGCAATGGCAGGATAATTGTTTTTTACGATATCCTGAAGCTGCTTCATCAGAATCACGATTTTTTCAAGCTTTGGAATGCTTCCAGTCTGCGGAATGGTAAAGTAAGCTTCTGTGGGCGGAAGGACTCCGGATGGTGTCAGAAAGACGGGGACATCCGTGGTATGTGTAGTAAAATGCAGCCAGTAAAAAGCGCAGTATGCGGGCTGGAATCCCTGCCGCATGGCTCCTGGCGGCAGCAGAAGATATTCCCCGCGCCTGAGGGTAAAGTTTTCGTTATTGTAGCTGATATATAGGGTACCTTCTGTCATTACGATAAGTTCATAATCAGACAGGCCTGCCAGCTGGTGTTTCCATGATCTGGATGGTGCCCGGAATTTTCCTGTCATTACATATCCGAACAGCTGGTCAGACGGCAGACATAATATTTTCATATATCCTCCTTTTTTACAGACTGAAATTTACACTGCTTGTATTGTATATGCTAAAAATTGAAAAAGAAAGAGTTTTTAGGGGACAAAAAGAAAGAAGTAGAAAAATGACACCGAATGTATAGATGTGATATTTACTCCGGGGGGGGGTAGTGTTAATCTAAGAGAAAGATACAAATTGCACGAATAAAACAAAAGTAGTGACGTTTGTATGGGGAAAGGTGTTAAAGAAAAACGTAAAATGTAAATATTTTTTGTGCAATTTATACAGATTTTCGGAAGCCTGTATTGCGGGATTCCGGCAATCTGATATCTGATACCGACAGCCCTGACAGACGTCCGTACGGGAAAGGGAGGAAACAAATGAAAAAGAAAGTAGTATCCTTACTGCTCACAGCAGCGATGCTTGCATCTGCGCTGACAGGATGCGGCAACAGTTCTGACAAAGCAGATGATGCAAAAACGAATGAAACAGGTCAGACAGAAGATTCTTCATCGGATGATGCGGATGCAAAGACACCGGATGACAGCGGGGAATCCGGAGAGGTTACAAAGCTCAGGGCGCTGTTTATCGCACATCCGCTGACCAAAGATGTGGATGAGATGAAGTGGGTCGAAGAGATGGAGAAAGAGGCAAATGTGGACATTGAATGGGAGATTATCCGTGCAGACTGGGAAACAGTAAAATCTACCAGATTTGCCGCTGGAGATATTCCGGATCTGTTATTTAACGCTACGCTGGACGCTGATTATCCGCAGTATCAGGGACTGTTTCTGGATATGGCTCCGCTGCTGTCCGAGGAGCTGACGCCGAATATTTTAAAGATGTTTGAAGAAGAGCCGGATACAAAAGCGCTTGCGACGACAAAAGAAGGAAATATTTATGGAACACCGAAGTTTCAGGGAAAATGGCCGTCTACCAATACGGTATTGTTTATCAATCAGACATGGCTGGATAATCTGAATTTGAAAATGCCGACGACGTTTTCGGAGTTTAAGGAAGTGCTTACGGCGTTTAAGGAACAGGATGCAAATGGCAATGGTGATCCGAATGATGAGATTCCACTGGATTACAATGCGTACAATGGAAACAACGCATGGTTTAACAGTGCGTATTCGCTGACCAATCTGCTGGGCGGGCTTGGCATTCAGGTGACAAACTGCATCAATGACGGATATTTTGCAGAAGATGGAAAAGTAAAATGCTATGCGGTAGATGAGCGGTACAAGCTGTTTATGAAATATATTGCGGATTTGTATGCAGATGGTCTGATTAATCAGAATGCGCTGACAAATGATTACTCCGCGTTCCAGTCTCTGACAAGAGGCAACGAAAAAGGCGAGGCGGTTGTAGGATGTGTATTCGGATGGGAAGAGACAGATAAATTCGGACCGGATCTGTACAGCCAGTATAAACCGGTTGCGCCGCTGGCTTATGATATTGACTGTAGTGCGGATACATACGATACGAGATGGAGAAACGATTATACAGAGCTGAATATGTCTGGCAACAGGGCCTGCATCAGCGCAAAATGTGAAAATCCGGAAGCAGCGCTGCGGTTTATTGACCGCTTTTACGATCAGACACATTCGGTAGAGACACTGTTTGGCGGAGTGTCAGACGGATGTATCGAAGTATCCGGGGATAATGATTACAAGGTACTTCCGCCGCAGGATGAAGCGACCGATGCGGGCACATGGAAATGGACGAATACGTTTGCTGACTGGGGGCCGATGTATATCCGCCGTGCGAGCAATATTGAAATGGCGCAGGATATGACGAACGCTCTGGTCGAAAGAGAAGTATATAATGATGTGATTGATAAGGCTGGAAAAGAGGATACTTATCCGCATTTATTTATGAAATATACGCAGGAAGACCAGAATACGATGGCGCTGACACAGGCCAATATTAATAATATCATTGATAATCAGTGGTCTTTATGGATGACTGGCGAGCTGGAGATCGATTCTACATGGGATTCTTATGTGGAAAGCGTTAAGAGTGCGGGGCTGGATCAGGTACTGGGTATTCGTCAGGCAGCATTTGATGAATATTTAAAGAACGCAGAATAAATCTGTGCCATGACGGAGAGATGCGTAGGGCTCTCTCCGTTTTTTGGCAGGAGGGGAGTGTTTATTTATGAACCAATATGCGAAGAAACAAAGCTTGGCGTTTCGGACAAAAAGATACTGGAAGCATAACTGGCAGCTGTGGCTGATGCTGCTGCCTGCCATGATCTATATTTTCGTATTTTGCTATGTGCCGATGTATGGGATTCAGCTGGCTTTCCGGGAGTACAGCTTTTCATCCGGCATCACGGGTGGAAAATGGGTCGGACTGAAATATTTTATGCAGTATTTTGAAAGTCCGATGTTTTTAAGCACACTGAAAAATACGTTTGTGATTTCCTTCTGGAGCATTGTGGTAGGTTTTCCGGCGCCGATTATACTGGCTATGATCATCAATCAGCTTCGCAACAAGAAGTGGAAAAAAACGGTACAGACGACGGTCTATATTCCGTATTTTATATCTACGGTCGTTATGGTATCGATGATCAATGTCATGTTTATGAATGGCAGCGGGGTAGTCGGTAATTTCTTAAAAGATATTCATCTGGTAGCAGCGGATACCAATATTCTCGGAAAGGAATCGGCATTTGTGCCATTGTATGTACTGACCGGTGTCTGGCAGTCGATGGGCTGGAACAGTATTATTTATATAGCCGCGCTTTCTTCTGTAGATACCCAGCTGTATGACGCCTGCAAGATTGATGGGGCAAACCGCTGGCAGACGATGCTGCACATTGACCTTCCGGCTATTGTGCCGACGATTATGATCCTGCTCGTTATGAATATGGGAAATATTTTAAACGTTGGCTTTGACAAGGTATACCTGATGCAGAACAGCCTGAATCTGGGCATTTCCCAGGTTATTTCTACATATGTCTATTCTGTGGGTGTAAAGTCTGCACAGTTTTCGTTCGGAGCTGCGGTAGGATTATTTAATACATTAATCAATTTCTTTTTCCTGATTGTGACGAACTGGATCTCCAAGCGTTCGACAGGAACAGGTCTGATGTAAGGAGGCGCAGTTATGGGAAAGACAACAAAAAACAGCCAGATTTTTAGCAAAAATATGAGTCTGGCTGACCGGATTTTTAGTATCACTGTCGTATTACTGAGTATTATTATCTTTCTGATCATCCTGTATCCGCTCTGGTTTGTGGTGATTGCGTCCATCAGCAACTCCAATCTGGTCAATTTGGGGCAGATTACGTTCTGGCCAAAAGACATCCGCTTTTATGGATATGATCAGATTTTAAAGGACTCCAGAATCTGGAACGGCTATGCAAACACGC
>CANTHI010000430.1 GCA_947653505.1 uncultured Eubacterium sp. | reverse complement strand
TTCCTCTCCCAGCGTCCGCGCAGCCAATATGTAACATTATTATGTAAATTGTTGTATTTACTCTTAAGTTCATGCCTGTGGGAACCAGCATCTCCCTAAAAAAAGAGAATGCCCCATCGCATTCTCTTTCGTACTCATCCGCATGTTCTTAAGTATCCAGAAATCTCATCCGGTTGCCATCTGATTTTCTGGAAGGCTCCGCCTTCACCGGTTCCGGCCGTTCCACTGCATGATTCAGCGTGTTAATCATCTTTCCTTTACATGCCTCACAATATTTCCCAAATTTAATCATTGCGCCGCAGTTCATGCATTCGATCCCTACCTGAGAATCATCGGAAAACTTTAACCGTTCCTCACGTACCCATGTTTTCAACTGTTTCACGGATACCTCATTTGCCTCTGACACATCCTGCAGAGACGCATGTGGGTTGGAACGGATATATTCCTTTACTTCTTTGAACTTTTCCTCCAGTTTTTCCACACATGACGGACAGATCACCGGTCCTGACAGATAGTTAAAAATACGTTTGCAGCTTTTGCATGTCCTTACATCCATAATATGCCCCCTTTGCCTCTATATCGAAGCTGCATGCTTCTTTCTTGAATCATATTGTTTATGAACCCTGCTGTCCCTGCCCAATACTGATGCACAAATAATATACTTCCCTGACACCTGCCTGTTTGAGCGCAAGTGCAGCAGCGTCTATCGTACTGCCTGTCGTATAAATATCATCGACCAGCAGAACTCTTTCTAAGTTTACTACATTTTTGTTCATTTTGAAAGCGTTTTTCAGATTATTTTTTCTTTCCTGTAAAGAAAGTTCTTTTTGCGGTATCGTATTGCGTACGCGGACCAGCAGACTGGCATCGTAGTCCAGGCCGCAAAGCTCACTGAACTTTTTTCCGAACAAATCCGCCTGATTATAGCCGCGTCTGCGCATTCGTTTTTTGGATAATGGTATTGGAACAACCATCTGAATATCCAGCCGCCGGACCCAGCTCCCATAACAGCGTATGGCTTCCTGTGCCAGATATTCCGTGTAGTCTCTGCGGTTGCTGTATTTATAACGGTATAAGATGCCGCGCACTGGTCCCTGATATTGAAATACGGCGCGTCCCTGCATAAATTCGTGCTTTCTTTTCCTGCAGTCCGGACAGTATTCCTGCTCTGCATGCGCCAGCGGTTTGCCGCAGGAATAGCACAGCGGCTCTGCTACGTGCCGGAGCCTGCCTGCACAGGACGGGCAGATCTTTGTATTATGCAGGATGCGGTCACAGACCGGACAGCGGTCCGGATACAATAGCACCAGAATATTGCGGACGGCATGTCTGCCAGCATTATATAAACGGTTGTTCATTTCTCCCTTTTCCCTTCTTATGCCGGTCCCGGTCAGTTTTCCTCCAGTTCGGATATCCGGTCTTTGAGTCCGCTATACCGTTTCTGTTCGCTGATATTTTCTACCATATGCATAAAGGTCTGTTCGTCTCCAACCAGCGTGACACATTTTTTTGCTCTTGTCACTGCCGTATACAAAAGATTCCGGTTCATCAGCATCCTTGGACCGCTAAGCAGCGGAATTACGACTGCCGGATACTCGCTGCCCTGTGATTTGTGTATCGTAATAGCATAGGCAGGCTCCAGCTCTTCCAGCATTTTAAATGAATACTCTGCCATACGTCCTTCGTCAAATTCGACTGTCATCAGCTCCGTAACCTCATGAATGGAACGGATGATGCCCATATCGCCGTTAAAGACACCCATGCCGCGCTCTATGGCGATTCCGTAGCGGTTTTTGATCTCCCACTCCATCTGATAGTTATTTTTGATCTGCATCACTTTATCTCCCTCGCGGAAGATTACCCCGTTTCGTTCCTTTTCTGCCTTTTTCGGTGATGGAGGATTCAGATACTGCTGCAGTACCGTATTGAGCCGTTCTACCCCAAGCAGTCCTTTGCGCATCGGGGTCAGCACCTGGATATCGTATGCTCTGGCGTCTACATATTTCGGCATCTTCTGGATCACAAGCTGGAGCACCACATTCATAATTTTATCCGCGTCATAACGCTTTAAAAAGAAAAAATCTTTGCTCTGATTGTCCAGGCGGATTTCCTCTCCCCGATTGATTTTGTGGGCGTTTACGATAATATCACTCTGGCTTGCCTGCCGGAAAATTTTTGTCAGACGTACGACACGGTATACACCAGCGTCTATCATATCTCTTAATACACTTCCCGGCCCCACGCTCGGAAGCTGGCTGGTATCCCCGACCAGAATCAGCCTTGTGGGCGGCGCGACAGCTTTGAGCAGGGAGTGCATCAGCGTAATGTCTACCATAGACATCTCGTCGATAATCACTGCATCCGTCTCCAGAGGGTTGGATTCGTTGCGTTCAAATCCGGCATTCCCCTCCATCCCTCCATTTAACTCCAGCATCCGGTGAATCGTACGCGCTTCGTATCCGGTCGTCTCGCTCATCCGCTTTGCCGCGCGGCCCGTAGGCGCCGCCAGCATAAAGTCCAGACCTTCCATTTCAAACAGACGGATCATGGAATTAATGGTCGTCGTCTTTCCGGTCCCGGGTCCTCCGGTAATAATCAGAAGTCCGTGATCTGCCGCTTCACAGACCGCCTTGCGCTGCAGATCATCCAGCCTGACATCCGCATGTTTTTCGATCGCAGCAATCGCGGCCTCCAGATCTGCCTGCGCCGTCTGGTGTCTGACATTCAGCTGCTGCAGCATGACCGCAACGTTATGTTCCATATTATAATAGGAAGCCGCATAGATCTGCATTTCTTTTTTCTGCTCTTTGATGACGATTTTGCGGATGACCGCCAGATCCATATAATGTTTTTCGATCAGATCCGCATCTACTCCCAGCATTTCGGATACTTTTTCCGTCAGGATCTCTTTCGGCAGATACGTATGTCCCTCTCCGCCTGCCTGCTGCAGGGCATACAAAATACCGCTGCGGATCCGGAAATCCGAGTCGGCCCGTATGCCGGCACGGCCTGCGATCTCATCTGCTATCCTAAAACCGACGCCCTGAATATCATCCGCCAGACGATACGGATTTTCCCGTATAATAGTATAAATCTGCGGCCCGTACGCCTGATACACTTTGACCGCGAGCGTCAGTGTAATTCCGAACTGCTGCAAAAAAATCATCGCCTGCCGCAGTTCCCTTTTTTCCTCCACCTGCGCTGCGATCTCCTGTGCCTTGCGTTCACTGATGCCACGAATCTCAGCCAGCCGTTCCGGTTCTTCTTCTATAATCTGAAACGTATCCCTGCCAAATTTGCGTACAATCCGCGCCGCAAGCGCAGCTCCGACGCCTTTAATCGCTCCGGAGCCAAGATACCGTTCGATGGCAAACTCATCCTCCGGCTCTTTTTCCTCGTAGGTATCGACTTTAAACTGCCTGCCATAAGACGGATGCTCCGTATAACTGCCTGTAAACTCCACATTCATGCCAGCCGTAACCCCATGCAGGGTACCCACACAGGTCAGTTCTCCTTCTTCTGTCGCAAGCGTCAGCACGCAGTAGCCATTTTCTTCGTTTTGAAATATAAAATTATCGATGTATCCTGTCACCTTTTCCAAGTCCGCATCTCCCGTCCAGCCGCCTGCCAGCATACAGCCGCAGCCATCCGGACAGACCAGACGGCTGCACAAACATCCCTGACAGACATGCAAAAATGCAGGATGTACTTTTCGCTTCATTCAGCAACATCCCGCATCTTAGAACCTGTTTCTTATAAATTCATAACAATTACATTTCATCAGATGATACTTCTTCCGCAATCCCATAATTACGCTTCATCTGCTCATACAGCTGCTGTGCCAGCGGTCCGCCTGACTGTTCTGTCGTCT
>CANTHI010000429.1 GCA_947653505.1 uncultured Eubacterium sp. | reverse complement strand
TTGTTTTATTATGTAGCTCGCTACATACTTATCCACAATGGAAAGGCAACGTCACATATGACCGGACTCAAATGCTATTTTAAAAAAATACACAACCAGCTGGAAGCTAATTTTAACCGTGCACTGCGCAAACACGGTCTGACCATCACCCAGTTTGATATCCTCGCTTATCTGGCCAGCTGCGGGACGCCGAAAACGCTTACGGATATCTCTGCCCATTTTGGCGTCAGGCACACAAGCGTGATCCATGTGCTGAAAGTGCTGGAGCAAAAAGGATTTATCACAAAAAACAAAGCTTCGGATGCCCGTTCCAAAACGATTGCACTGACTGCGCAGGCAGAACAGCTTGTTATGACCATACACCAAAAGGATCCTCTTGTAAACGAAGTTCTTTTCCGTGGTTTATCCAAAGAGGATTTGCAATATCTGGAAAAAATGCTGCAGCAGATTTATGCCAATCTGGAATCCGATGCATTTCATAACATATAGATCTGCCGCAGATTTGCACATATGTGCAGCATAAAAACGAAAGGAGAATAAACTTATGAAAGACAAAACAACTGAAATTTTCCGCGATGCCCCTGTGCCAAAAGCCGTGATCAGCAACGTGATTCCATCCATCATCAGTATGATTATGGTTCTGATTTATAACCTGGCCGATACCTTTTTTATCGGGCAGACGAAAAACGCCTATATGGTAGCTGCCGTATCTGTAGCCACTCCGGCATTCCTGTTATTTATGGCTGTCGGGATGCTCTTTGGTATTGGCGGTACCTCGCTGATATCCAGGACGCTTGGCGAAGGACATTCCGATAAAGCGAAAAACGCTTCTTCCTTCTGCTTCTGGACCGGACTGTGTATCGGTATCGTCGCCATGTTTGTCATTTTTATCTTTGCTACTCCGGTCAGTATGGCAATCGGCGCAAGCGAGGATACTGTCGGCTATGCTTCGCAGTACCTGCGGATTGTTTCCACTGCCATCCCGTTTCTGATACTCAGCAACAGCTTTAGTAATATTATCCGTGCCGAAGGAAATGCCCAGACAGCCATGTTCGGCATGATTATCGGAAATCTGGTAAACATTGTTCTGGATCCGGTTATGATTCTTGGATTTGGATGGGATGTGGCAGGTGCCGCTATTGCGACTGTACTTGGTAATGTATTTGCGGCATTATTTTATATCCGCCATCTGCTTTCCAAAAAAGCGCTTCTTTCCATTCATCCAAAATATTACCTTGCGGGCGGCGGCATTGCGGCTGGTGTATTTGCAATCGGTATTCCGGCATCACTCAACAGCGTTCTGATGAGTCTTTCGAATATTATTGTAAACAACATTATGTCCCATTATGGAGATATGGCCGTAGCCGGACTCGGCGTTGCCATGAAGGTCAATATGATTGTGGTCATGCTGCTGATCGGACTTGGTACCGGTATCCAGCCTGTTTTAGGTTACTGCTTCGGCGCCGCCAACCGGGCAAGATATCTGGCTGTGCTGAAATTTTCCCTTGTGCTGGCGTTTGGAATCAGCCTGATTATGACCGTAATCTGCTATTGCGGCGCAGATCCTTTAGTTCACGCCTTTTTAGAAGATGCGGACGCGTTTGCTTATGGCATGTCATTTGCCCGTATTTATATTTATTCCGGTCCGGTCATCGGTATCATGTTTGTATTCGTCAATGCGATCCAGTCCACTGGCGCTGCCCTGCCTGCCCTGATCCTCTCGATCAGCCGTCAGGGTCTGATATACCTGCCTGTGCTGTATTTATTCCGCAGCATCTTTGACTCCGCAACGATGCTGGCAGCCGCACAGCCGATCACTGACTATTTAACAACTGCGCTTTCCGTTGTACTGTTTGTATTTACATTCCGGAAATACTTTCCAAAAGGAAATGGAGAATCAGCTTCATAAAACACTTCAAAAATAAAACACTTTACAAATAAGACACTTCAAAAATAAGACACTTCAAAACAGGCATGATGCTGCAAACAATCCCTGCGGCGAAACAGCCGGCATAGTTCCGGCTCCGCGCATGCATTTTTGCAACATCATGCCTGTCTTAGATTTCCTATTTTATTCTATTTATCGTATCTGTTTTTTTGATTCTGGCCAGGATTCACTTTCATCTATTTTCTGCATATTTCTCCGAAAGCCGCAATATAGAAACGACCGGCAGAATCAGCAGTCCGCAAAAGAAATTGCTGACCCCATGCAGAAAATCCCAGGGCAGTCCCGCAGCAATCCATGCCAGCATTCCATCAAATCCGAGTCCGTATAAAATTGCATGTACTGGCGCATACAGCGTCCCAAATAAAAATCCATGTACCGCACACACCGTCATATATACCAGCGGCTGTATCACTTTCGGCATTTTCTTTGGCAGCAGCATGACCACACCCCAGAGTACCGTCCATATATACAAATAAGGAATCCACCATGCTGAAAATCCTGACAGCAGGCCATTCAGCAATACGTAAATGTAAATCGGATACAACGCCTTTTTCCGGTAAACAATCGTAAACGAGATCGTAAACACCCCGAGCAGATGTATGTTGGGGGCAAACTCCAAAATGACCTTTGAAGCATACATCAGCGCACCAAGCATCGCAAAGATCGTAATTTCCCTCGTTGAAAGTCTCATGCCTTTTCCATTTTAAAAGAATAGCTCTCCCCTTCGGTGATCTCTATACTATCCACACCCGTCTTAGCATATTCATCATGAACATACAACGCCCAGTACATGCCATCCTTGTCATAATCAGCTGTCAGTCCATTTACCATCCTGACAAAAAGGCCATATTCTCCTTCATCTCCACCAATCACTCCCAGCTCCGATAACGCTGCTCCGACAGTTTCCGCGTCGGTATGGATTTCCAGCTTTGTTTCACTGCCTTCTGCGTCTGTGACAGTCAGCGTAAACTGCTTACTGCCTTCTCCGATCACACTGCCATCCGGCCATGCGCCAGATTCCGGCACGCCATTCTCTGTCTGTTCCACAGACGTCTCCTGTCCCGCACGGTCTGCTCCCTGTTCTGCGGAAGTTTCCTCTCCCGCACGGTCTGCTCCCTGTTCCGTGGAAGTCTCCCCTCCCGCACGGTCTGCTCCCTGTTTTGCGGAGGTTTCCTCTCCCGCAGGATCTTTCGTCTGTTCCGTCCTGGAATCCTGCTTTTCTGCACTGCCACTGCAGCCAGTTGTAACCAGTGCCATAGCCACAATCAGCACGATACAAAGGATGCATGACAACCATTGTTTCCAGTATTTTTTCTGCATATCTGTATCTCCTTTGTCTATAATTTCCTCTATTGTGACCGGCAACCGCAGTCTTTGCAGAGGATCCGTCTGTCCGGATATTCCGGCTTGGCATTCTGCTGATCAGCCTTCTCAGATTTTAGATCCCAATAATCCAATGGCCGTCTCCCAATTGTGGCGTTTGGTCAGACCAGCAGCTTTTCTATATACCTGACGGCGACGGGCTCGCACAGGATTTGCACCTGTTTCCCCAGACAGTCCAGATATTATAATAATCGTTTTCCTATATTTCGTCAATAAAAACAAACAAAAAAATATCTCAACAGCATCCTTTCCGGATATTCTGATTGAGACATTCCCTGCTAATAAAATCTTTCCTATTTAGAATCTTTTTCAATATTCTCTAAAAAACTCTTTCTGTTTTAAAACTGGCCCACAAGGATTCGAACCTTGAAATGACGGAGTCAGAGTCCGTTGCCTTACCATTTGGCGATGGGCCATTATTATGTCGAACCGTGTTGCTCGCTCCTGACATGTTGTATTATATAACGCTTTGAAAAAAAATGCAAGTACTTTTTTTACTCCTTTTTTACTTCTTCTTTACTGCTGTTCTGCCGGGATCAGTCT
>CANTHI010000428.1 GCA_947653505.1 uncultured Eubacterium sp. | reverse complement strand
ATAAACGATGGGTCATCGGACAATACATGGCCGGTCATCCGCAAATTAGCAGAAACGACACCCCATATTCTGGCTATCAATTTTGCGAAGAATTTTGGACAACATAGTGCAATCATGGCAGCGTACCGGAAAGTCACCGGGGATATTGTATTGGGACTGGATGATGATGGGGAACATGATCCAAAGGAAATGTTTCAGCTGATCGATAAGCTGCAGGAAGGCTATGATTATGTCTGTGCGGACTATCACGCAAATCCATCCGCATTCCGGCGTGTGGGAACATGGCTAAACAACTTTATGGCCACCGTATTGATCGGAAAACCAAAAGAAGTTAATTTTTCAAGTTATTATGCTATGCGGCGTTTTGTTGTAGATGAAATTATCCGTTATCAGAGGCCATACCCATATATAGGAGGGCTGTTGCTGAGGGCTACGAAAAATATAGGGATGGTTTCATTACAGAGGCAGAAGCGTTTTTCAGGCAGTTCGGGATACAGCCTGAAAAAAATGCTGCGGTTATGGATCAATGGATTTACAGCTTTTTCTGTAAAACCGCTACGGGTTGCAACTGCTTTGGGAATAGCATGTGCAATGGGCGGGTTTATCTGTGCGGCAGCGTTGGTTGTAAGAAGGCTGTTCTTTGCAGATTTTGTTTCAGGATATGTATCCACAATTGTAAGTATTGTATTTTTCAGCGGGATGATTATGATGCTGCTGGGTATCATTGGAGAATATATAGGACGTATTTATATCAGTATTAATAATGCGCCGCAGTATGTGATCCGGGAAGTGGCAGGAATGGAAAAGGAGGGCGGAATTGTTCAGAAAGAAATTTAAAATATTGTTGCTGCTTTATGCACTGCTGGTCCTGTATTCTATCAGCGGTGTTTTTAGTAAAATAGCTGCTGGTCAGCCATTTATGAGTGCCAGTTTTTTTATATGTTATGCAGCAATGCTTTTACTGCTTGGAATCTATGCCATTGGATGGCAGCAGGTGATAAAGCATCTGTCTCTTACTGCAGCATATGCAAATAGAGCAGTTACGGTTGTACTGGGAATGGTCTGGGGTGTTTTATTTTTTAATGAACCGGTGACAGCAGGAAAGGCCGCAGGAGCTTTTTTGGTTATAACTGGTATAATGATTTACGCGGGGGCAGATGGAGAGAAGTAAGATGAATAGAATGACGATGAAGTATGCATTACTGCTGCTTACAGGTGTTTTTATCAGTGCGGTATCACAGGTATTGCTAAAAAAATCAGCCTTGAAGAAATATGATTCCATTGTACAGGAATACATAAATCCTATGGTTATTGCGGGATATCTTCTGATTGCCGGAACAACATTTCTGTCTGTTATGGCATATCGGGTGGTTCCTTTATCAATGGGGCCAATTCTGGAATCTACAAGTTATATTTATGTAACTGTTTTTGGAATAAAGTTTTTTAATGAGAAAATGAATGTACGAAAGCTGGCGGCATTAGGAACTATTATGATGGGGATTATTGTCTACTCAGTTTTTGAAATGATGTAATAAATAGTCTGGATGGTTTTATTAATGAGAATTAGAGGGAATATAAAATGAAACGAGCATTGATTACGGGCATTACAGGCCAGGATGGTTCTTATCTGGCTGAACTGTTGTTAAATAAAGAATATAAAGTCTACGGCATTATGCGCAGAAAAAGTGTTGTAGATTATGGCAACATTGTACATAGGAAAGACCAGATCCACTTTATCTATGCAGATATGACAGATCTGGCATCACTGATAAATGCTATGAAGATCGCTCAGCCCGATGAAGTATACAACCTCGCGGCCCAGTCTTTTGTAGGGACGAGCTGGGAACAGCCTTTTGCAACCGCGGACATTGATGCCATTGGTGTACTGAATATGTTAGAAGCAATCCGTCTTGTAAAACCGGAAGCCCGTTTTTACCAGGCAGCTACTTCCGAGATGTTTGGCAGGGTACAGGAAATGCCGCAGACAGAGAAGACTCCGTTTTATCCAAGAAGTCCTTATGGAGTAGCAAAATTATACGGATATTGGATTACAAAAAACTATCGGGAAAGTTTTGATCTGTTTGCCTGCAGCGGTATCCTGTTTAACCATGAAAGCGAACGCAGAGGCAGGGAATTTGTCACCCGTAAGATTACTGACGCAGCCGCACGGATCAGACATGGGCTGCAGGATCATTTAGAGCTTGGAAATCTGGATGCAAAGCGTGACTGGGGACATGCACAGGATTATGTCCGCGCAATGTGGATGCTTCTGCAAAATGAAAAACCAGAGGATTATGTGATTGCCGCAAACGAGACAAGGACTGTGCGCGAGTTTACTGAGAAAGCGTTCCGGTTCGCGGGTTTTGAGATTGTCTGGGAAGGCGAAGGGGTGCATGAGACTGGAAGAGAGAAGACGGACGGCAGGGTATTGGTCAGAGTCAGTCCGGAGTTCTTCCGTCCGGCAGAAGTAGAAGTATAGTGGGGAAATCCCGCCAGGGCTGAGAAGGAACTGGGATGGAAACGGGAGATTCTGTTTGAAGAGCTGGTAGAGCGCATGGTAAGAAATGACATGAATCTGGTAGAACAAGAGATAAAGGCAGGAAGTTTTAAATGAGATCATTGATCATCGGCGGCTCTGGTTTTGTCGGGGGATATCTTGCTGATTATTTAAAAGAATGCGGGTATGAAGTAGCTGTAACAAAAATGCCTTCGGAAATATCAAAACAGACAGAAAGTACAAACATTCAGGTATGCGGACTGGATATCTTGGATCAGAATGAGGTTGAAGAAATATTAAGGAAGATTAAGCCGGATATTATTTTTCATCTGGCGGCACAGAGCTCCGTAGCTGTCTCATGGAAAAATCCGGAGCTGACCATAGATGTAAATATCAAAGGGTGTATACATGTACTGGAAGCTGTGCGCAGGCAGGACAAAAGAATACGGGTACTTCTGATTGGTTCCGGAGAAGAGTATGGAAAGATCCTTCCGCAGGAAATTCCGGTCAGTGAAGGGCAGAGTATCAGACCGGGTAATATCTATGCGGCTACAAAAGCCTGCCAGAATATGATCGGCAGTATATATGCGCAGGCTTTTGGAATGGATGTGGTAATGGTACGCGCCTTTAATCATATCGGGCCACGGCAGGCGCCGATCTTTGTCGTTTCTGATTTCTGTAAACAGGCGGCAGAGATTGAAGCAGGGATGAGAGAGGCTGTCATAAAGACCGGGAATCTGGATGTGAAGCGTGACTTTACGGATGTGCGGGATGTGGTGCGTGCTTATATGCTGCTTGCGGAAAAAGGAGCGGCAGGCGAGACGTATAATGTCGGGAGTGGACATGCAGTCAGTATCGGGGAAATACTGCAGGTCATTTTGAAGAAGTCGCCGGCCGGAATCCGGATAGAGGCGGACAGGCAAAAGTTTCGTCCTTCTGATGTGCCGGTAATTGAAGCGGACATTGGTAAATTACGAAAGATAACGGGATGGATGCCGCGGATTCCATTGGAACAGGCAATCCAGGATACGCTGGACAGCTGGCGTGGGACAGTGAGGTGAAAATGGATGTGGTGGAACTGGTAAAGGCAGAGGGATAATTTCACACAGTTTTGAAAAAAGGGAATTGCAGATAAGGTGCAGTTCCTTTTGTTTTGCGCAAATTTGAGCGATATGCAAATCTGCAAGACAGCCAACATAAATCTGGTATTTCTGGCCGGATGGAACACTGGATTTCATTGAGTAAATCACTCTATAAATTTTTCGATGACTGTGCTAATGTTAAATTGTGTTTATTCGCTGGAGGAAATACAATATGACAAGAAAAGAACATAAAAGAAAGCCGCAAAAATTCCAGCACCTAAAATAGCCATCGATACAG
>CANTHI010000427.1 GCA_947653505.1 uncultured Eubacterium sp. | reverse complement strand
TATCGGAGAAAAAGACAAGTAAGTTTGTCATATTATTTGCTTACAGTTCCTAAGTGCCTATAAGCCCGAGCTTAAATTGGAATGCAACAATTTACATAATAATGTTGCGTATTGGTTCCTCTCCCAGCTGGTTTTCGCAGGCATTACATCAGATTACCGGAATGTTTAGGTCTTAATTTCTGCATGATGTTTCGCTGTAACGTGTGTAAAGCTTTTGAAAACCAGCCAGATGGGAGGCGGTGATCTGTCTGCCTGAGACGTTGGAAGAATGGTTAGAAGTTCTTAGTATTCTGCCCGATACACAGGCGGCGAAGCCGAAGCGGCACCTTTAGCTGCTGGCGGAACGCCAGAAGCGAAGTAGGTGCCGCGCCCGTCCGGTACCACAGTCTGGATGCAGAATACTTAGAACTTCTTGCATTCCGGAATAGCATGCCCCGTTTTATCGGGCAAAGTCTCAGGCAGACAGATCACCGCCTCCCATCCAGCGTCCGCATAGCCACAGTCTATCTCACTATGCTCTTTTACATTCCTCCCAGCGTAACCTCTATTTTATGCCAGCTTCCCTGCTGCTCCCCTGACAGCGTCTCCAGCATCTCCCGTTCCAGAACTGCCGCACCATCCCTGATCTGCAATGCCGTCCCGCCGCAGGCTGCGTCTGTGATCCGGTATTCCCCATAGTTCAGTTTCTCCGGATTGTGCAGGATCACCTGAAAACATCTGCCCGCAAATACCAGACGGATCCACGCGTCTCCCTGTTCATCAAACTGTTCCTTTAGCAGCTTCGGGCGGACAGCCAGCGCCCCGTATTCCCCGCGTACGCCAAACACTTCCGTCACCATCGTGAGCATATACCAGCTCGCTGCGCCTGTCAGATAATGATACATTCCTCTGCCGTCTCTGTTAAAGTATTCCGGAATCCCCGGATAAATTTTACTAACGGCAAAATCCAGAGCCGTATCTGCCAGCGTCTGAAGCGCGCGATATCCTTCTTTTACAAATCCTCTCTGGTACAATGCATTTGCATACATCACAGTCATATGGGAAAAAACAGCCCCGTTTTCTTTTTCTCCATAAGCAAATCCAAACATTCTTCCCATATCATATTTCTGTTCATGGAAATTAGTATTCAGGCGGTAGCCTCCCGCTTTTGGATCATACAGATAACGGTCTGCGCTTTTGCAAATCTGACGAATCTGATGCTCCTGCGCCGTACCGCTCATAACCGCAAATACCTGTCCGGTCAGCATCATCCGTACTTCCTGCGGGAAATATCCCTCCACCTTTTTTCCGTTATTATCATAATAGCTGTTAAACCAGCCTTCTTCTTCTCCCTGGATCCATTCTGTCTCACGGATATGCTTTTGCATCCATTCCGCCTTCTGTCTTAAATTTTCCGCCAGTTTTTTCAGATCTGCCGTTATGCTCCTGCCGCTGACCTGATGGCTGACATGCTGTGTATACCGCTCCAGCAGCTCCTGCTTTGCCTGAATATCATCGTATATGGCTGCATCTGCATCCAGCAGCAGCTGCATCTCTTCCAGCAGTTCCACTTCCGTCCATCCATACCGGTTATGCAGCACCAGCAGCAGCTCTGACAGCTGCATCAGATTTCCGGCATAAGCACAGGTAAATGCCACGCTTTCGCCACGCTGCGCCGCCATATCCAGCGCATCGTTCCAGTCCGCGCCGCGCAGCCGGATCTGATTATGTTCTCCGACTTCATAAAATGCACATAACTGCTGCAGCAGCAGATGCTCTAAAATACTGCCTTTGTAAATCTGCCCGTCGTTACATTTCTGCTGTACTCCATCTGATACATTCCACTGTGCATCCAGTCCACAGCCACGCTTTGCCTGCTCATCTTTAAAATAAACTGTTTTTTCTTTTAAAACATCGACATCACCGGTCTGATCCATATAGAGCTTTATCGTCATAAACGGCCATACGCCATGATCCATCCAGACACGCGCAATTCCGTTTCTGTCCGCGATAAACTCTCCCTGCTTTTCCCCGATAATCGTAGCATTGGTCCCATCGATGCGCACTCCGCCACAGTTATCCACAATCATCTGGCGGACTCCGTCCGGATCCATCACCAGCAGGGACAGACAATCCTGCCATAAATCCCGCCAGCCTCTGCCGCCTCTGCCATAATCATGATACGGCAAAAACGAACAGCCATAAATCCGCCTTAATAACGGCTGGAAGCTGACCCACCTTAAGAACTGGTCAAACGCCCCGTTTCCCGTATGATACCAGACATTTACTTTCTCCTGCCAGTATTTTTTTGTCTGTTCAAATGCTTCCTCCACCTGTCCGGCTGTCCGGTAAGCATCCGCAATCCTCGCAATCTCTTTTTCATCTGACGTAATTCCCATCAGTACTGTAAAAACTGCCTGTTCCCCAGCCGCCAGCGCCGTTTCTGCAAAGCGGATGCCTCCTGACGCTTCTTTTCCTTCTGTTTCAAATCCTGCCGGTTTTCCCGCCTGATTTTCCCTGATTGCACGCGGATTCGTAAAACTGCCGCCTTCCCCGATCAGCTCTTCTGTCACCGGATAAAATCCAGCCGGTCTGTTCCCGTCTCCGGTCATTCCACACACAAAATAAATCAGATCATTTTTCTGATGCCCACGCTCATCAAAAGACAACGTCGGTTTTACGCAGACACCATCCTCTGTCGTCCAGATCCGGTGCAGCAGCGACGTCACATGCCTGTGATCACGGATATTGTCCGCGCTTCTGCCAAAGACCGGTATCACCGCCACCGGTGTGATAGTCTGCGGTTCCTTTCCGGTATTGCAGATCGTAACCCGCATAATTTCTACCGGATGGTCCAGCGGAACAAAAGAAGTCACCTCCGCTTTCAGGGAACAATCTTCTGACGTCCTCGTAATCGTATGCCACATCAGCCCGGCTGTCAGCACACTTTCCTCCTGCTCCTTTGTAAACTTTCTGCTTTCCTGTTCCGCGGACGCACCTGCCGCGGACCAGACTCTGCCATCTTCCATCCTGCACCAGAAATTCCTGCCAGAACGGTTATTATGCAGATTTTCCACACTGACCGGCTCCATCAGAAACGCGTTCTGACTGATCTTAATATCCCCGCCCAGATCCGGCGTCACCGCACTTTTCATTCCCTGCTCCTGTGCGATCGGAAAATACAGATAACTGTAATTCTCCGGCTGTTTCATCGAAAACGTTCCGTCTTTGTCTGTAAAATGTATGTACTGCATCTGACTCCTCCTTTTTCTGCCTGTTTTCTGTTCGGAACTGCACTCATTGTAGCCGTTTCCTGAAAAAACGTATATCAGAATTAACAGAAAAATATCAGATTTCTGACAATGTTACATTCTGGCTATGCAGACGCCGGATGGAAGGCGCTGGTTTTCATAAGCTTTACACATGTTGTAGCGATACATCATGCAGAAATTATTGTGCAGGCAATCCGGTTATCTAAAGTAACGCTTGAAAAAACAGCCTGGAGAGAAAATTTACCCATAGGCGCGAACTTAAGCGGGAAATGCCACATTTTACATAATAATGTTATATTTTGGCTATCCGGACGCTGGATGGGAGGCGGTGATCTGTCTGCCTGAGACTTTTCCAGAATGCAAGAAGTTCTAAGTATTCTGCTTTTACTCTGTGGTACCGGACGGGCGCGACACCTAATTCGCTTCTGGCTCCGCCAGCAGCTAAAGGTGCCGCTTCGGCTTCGCCGCCTGTGTATCGGGCAGAATACTAAGAACTTCTAACCATTCTTCCAACGTCTCAGGCAGACAGATCACCGCCTCCCATCCGGCTGATTTTCAAAAGCTTTACACACATTACAGCGAAACATCATGCAGAAATTCATACATAAACATTCCGGTAATCTGATG
>CANTHI010000426.1 GCA_947653505.1 uncultured Eubacterium sp. | reverse complement strand
CCATATCTGCAAGCATCTGCAGCGTGGGACTTTCACGCATATCATCTACATTTTCTTTATAGGTAAGTCCATACAGGCCGACTCTTCCGGTATCTGTCATGCCATGCGCTTTCATAATGTCATAGATTCTTTCCAGTACAAACTCCGGCATGGAATCGTTGATTTTACGCGCGGCCAGGATAATATTGGCAAGTCCCGGATAGTCCCCTACCAGAAACCAGGGATCTACCGATATGCAGTGTCCCCCTACCCCCGGCCCCGGCTGTAAAATATGGACTCTTGGATGTTTATTCGCGATACGGATAATCTCATATACATCCATATTTCCCGCTCTGCAGATTTTTGTCAGTTCATTCGCGTATGCGATATTGATATCCCGGAACGTATTTTCTACTACCTTGGTCATCTCCGCTGTACGGATATCCGTCACGATAATTTCCCCTTTGCAAAACCGCGCGTAAATCTGTTTTACCTTTTCTCCGATCTGTGTGTTGTCCGCGCCGATTGTCCTGGCGTTATGCACCAGCTCATAAATCATACTGCCTGGAATAATTCTCTCCGGTGCATGGACCAGATGGATATCCTTTCCCGGCGTAAATCCTTTTTCTTCTGCTTTTGGCCTGACATGGCGGTCAATCGTTCCCGGCGGCACCGTAGACTCGATAATCAGGACCGCGTCTTTTCTGCATACGCGCAAAACCGCTTCCACTGCCGCCTCCACATAAGACGCATCCACTTTCCTGCTTCCCACATCAAACGGCGTCGGCACAGAAATAATATAATATTCCGCTGTCTGATATTGCGTCGTAAACCGGATTCCTGCCTTCGCCGCCTGGGAAAACAGCCCGTCCAGCCCCTGTTCCTTAAACGTTGTACGTCCGCTTTTTAAAGTCTGGACCAGATTTTGATTATAGTCTGTCCCAACCACTTCCAGTCCGCTGACTGCCAGCATCAGCGCTGTAGGCAGCCCGATATATCCAAGCCCAATTACATTTATCATTGCCGCATTCATCCCCTTAAACCATTAACATTTGTTTCCAGATATCCAGATTTTTGTTAAAATCAAAATCGTTCCAGTATTTTTCATATGCACACCTGCAGTAGCGTTCCCAGATATCCACATCACCGGACAATGCCAGAACGGCATGTTTCCACTCCCCGCCATTTTTTCCCCGGATCAGAAAACCGGTCTGACGGTCCGCGATGTTATTGTTATAGCCGACATCAGACGCGATGACCGGTATTCCTGACGCAATACACTGGACCAGCTTAAATCCGCCTTTTCCTTTCGCAAATCTGGAGTCCTCCAAAGGCATCACCGCGATATGCGCACGGATCATACATGCTTTGGCCAGTTCCCTGCTCCATGTGATATTTTCAACTGTCAGAGCTTTTAATCCTTTAAAATCATAGCTCTGGTTACATACAACCATCAGTGTCAGTGTTTTTCCAAGTGTCCGCCCCAGTATCCCTGCCGCCTCGTCCAGTTCCGGCATAATACCGTCCAGATACCATAAATTGCCGGAAGTCCCTGCCCAGATCATACGTACGGTTTTCCCATATGTTTTTTTTCGCCCTGCCAGCAGATCTTCCAGCTGATAACCGAGAAAGCATTTTTCTGTCGTAGGCATGACGATCACTTTTTTCTGACAGCTCCGCGGCAGCAGCTTTTTTGCGTAAGGACTGATAACTACAATATACGTGCTTATTTTCAGCAGCAGCTTTTGCTCCCTTTTGGAAATCTCACCCGATACAAAAATGTCGTCGTCAAAATCCCAGATTACTCTCGTACGCCTGGCAAGGAGCGCAAGAAGCATACCAGGCAGCAGCGGCATCCTGCGCGGAAACACCTCCCGCTGGATCACAACCGCCTTTGGATGCCAGACGGTCAGATCTGCCAGAAGCGCTGTCAGGCGTCTGCATACAATCCGCAGAAATAAATATCCCTGAAATACTTTTTTCAGACAGGTATGACTGCAGTTTAAGTTCCTTTCAAATTCGGTTTCTGACAATGCGCTGTGATACACAAACTCCTGTTTTGTGTCAATCTCTTCCGCATACTGTACAATACGGTAATAGCAGGCCGGGCCGCGCTGCGCATTCCGCACGTATACAGAACAGCTCTTTCCCATCCTTTTCCCATTCCTTTCCCATACAGTTCCCTGAACCAGCCGTAACATGCGGACCGGAAGTATCTGCATACCTGTCAGTAACCGCGCAGCTGCCGGTATACACTTTTGATCAGACTGCTTTTTGCAAGCAGCCTTTGCAGCTTTTTCATAACCGGGCGCCCCTGTTCCATACCGGTATATCTTTTCCACACATCCTGCGGGATCTGCTCTTTTAGCCTGTCTCCGTATACAGGCGCCTGCGTATAGCTCTTATTTATGGTTCTGTCTGTCGGGACCGTATCCGCGATGATATGTTCTACTGCCTCATAAAACTGCGCGGATTCACGCCCTAAATCTTTGCCTTTCATATATGCCTGTCCCGCCTCAGAGACCAGTCTGGCTTTTTGCGGATGGTCCAGCAGATCTATAACCGCCTGCGCCACCGCTTCCGGCGTATGATGCGCCAGCAGGACCCCCTGCTGCGGCATGTCATACAAATTATTCTCCAGATGCAGATCCACAACCGGCAGTCCTGCCGCCATCATTTCAAACGGGATTCTGGACGGATTGGAAGCGCTGATACACAGCCCCACAGAGCATCTGTTGTACAGTCTGTTACATTGTTCTACCGAAAGCACTTTCAGATTTTTATGGACGAATGGTACTTTCGTACTCCGCGCAGAACCATACAGATAGATGTTTACATCCGGTCTTAAGTATTTTACAATCCCAAGCGCGCGGATTCCCAGACTGCTGCACCGCCTCGGTTTATCCGGCTGGTATATAAAGCAGACTGCGCGTTCCCGTTTCTGACGCAGATTTTTATATATCCTCTGATCCGCACAGAAATCAAAATACTGCGCTTTTGCATGATATTCGTGTATCATTTTAGCCGCCAGCCACTTTCCGATTGTTACCGGATACAGTCCCATACTGTATGTATGACATGCCTCCAGATATTTTGTTCCTGCCGGATAAAACAAAGCTTCATAATCCTGGATAAAATATGCCTTTTTTGATGTATCCGAACCGTCCCTTACAATGCCGGCGGTCTCCCAGCTGGTGGCAAATATAATGTCGTAATGTCTGATCCATGCATACCCCGGTATAAAACCACATCCGCTAACGCCAAAATATTTCCGGGCCAGTCTTTCCAGTTCTTCCAGACCGGATGCCTGCCCGTATTCTCCCGCATAGATATCACACTGATAGCCATGTCTCATCAGACACTGCACGTTTTGAAAAATCGTCCGAAAGCCCCCTGAGTTTTCCATACAGGATGGCAGCACCCATGCCGCTGTACGCATAGTCACCCTCCCTGATTCCCAATCATCCGTTTCTTTTCAGATCATTCAGATAAGCTGTAATCCCTTCCTCAATCGTTACCAGCTCCACCGGACAGATACTTTTTATTTTTGTATTGTCCAGAATAATTTCCGGAACGTCTACGCTCCTGGCTTCTTTGTATACATAGCTGACCGTTCCCACTTTTTTTTCCACAATACGGATAATTTCATTCTGCGTATATCCGGTACCTGAGCTCACATTAAAGATCATTTCCCCACCCTCATACCCGGCAAGGGCATACAGCATCCGGCAGACATCCCGGATGTAAATATAATCCCTTACAATCTTCCCATCTCCCCATATTTCTATCTGGTCATGGCAGATTGATTTTTTTACAACCGCGTCAATAAATCCGACTCCTTTTGTATAATCCTGGCCCGGGCCATAGGGATTGGATATGCGTGCGACACGCATTTTTGCTTTTGCCT
>CANTHI010000425.1 GCA_947653505.1 uncultured Eubacterium sp. | reverse complement strand
ATAGCTCCTCCAACTTCGCAAAACTCCTCCGGGCTCATTGCCCGTCGTCCTTCTCACTTCCCCATTTGCAGAATAATACCGCAGATGCGGTCTACGTCCTCCTCTGACAGATCTGCATATAACGGCAACGTCAGTATATGCTCTGACACATACGCCGCAACCGGCGTATCCCGTACGTCATACTTTCCATGAAAGACGGAAAACGCACTGGTCAGCGGATAAAAATATTTTCTTGCAAAAATTCCATTTTCAGCCAGCCTGTCCAGGACTTCCTGCCGGCCCGCCCCAAAAATCCGCTCTTTAAACAATACCGGAAAATAGGCATAATTTGAGCTTACATCCGTCTGCACCGGATTCAGCTGCAGTCCGTCCACACCTTCCAGATGCATCCGGTAACGTTTAGTGACCATTCTGCGTCTGTCAATCTCAGTCTGAATATGCCGCAGATTGCACAGACCCATTGCCGCGCAAAATTCATTCATCTTCGCGTTTGCCCCGACTGCACATACTTCCTCCGGACCACGAATGCCAAAATTTTTTAATTCATACAGCCTGTCTCCCAGCTGCCTGTCCGAAAAGCAGGCAGCCCCGCCTTCGATACTGTGAAAGACTTTTGTAGCATGAAAGCTAAAGCAGGACGCATCCCCAAAGCTTCCGATCCCTTTGCCTTTATACGTCTCGCCAAAAGCATGCGCAGCGTCATAAATGACTTTCAGATCATATTTTTGCGCAATTTTTTCAATTTCTTCTACGTTGCATACATTGCCATACACATGCACCGGCATCAGCGCGCAGGTATGTTCCGTAATCAGGTGTTCTATTTTTCCGGTGTCTATCGTATAAGTAACAGGATCAATATCACAAAAAACCGGCTTTAATCCATTGCGGACAATCGCATGCGTGGTGGAGGCAAAGGTAAACGGAGTCGTGATCACTTCCCCATGCAGATGCATCGCCTGCAGGGTCAGCTCCAATGCCATATGGCCGTTTGTAAACAGTTCTGTATGCACTGCCTGCAGATAATCCCTTAAAGCTGCCTGCAGCTGTCTGTGTTTTGGTCCCATATTGGTCAGCCAGCGGCTGTCCCACAATGGCCTGATTTCTTCAATATATTCATCCAGACCGGGCAGGGATGAACGGGTAACCAGGATTTTATCGTTCATAACAACTCCTAATCTGTCTTTTACAAAGGGATATTTCCGTGCATTTTATCATCACCCAGGCGTTTCACCATTGTATCCAGTACTTTCAGAATATGCTCCCTTGTATCAGACGGTGCAATCACTTCATCCACATATCCCATATGGGCAGCTTCGTAAGGATTTAGAAACCGCTTCTCATATTCAAGGAGTCCCGCCTGCTTTTCTTCGGCTGAAGCATTTTTGTATAAAACCTCCACAGCAGCGTTTGCACCCATTACTGCCATTTCTGCCTCCGGCCATGCAAAAACCATATCTGCACCCATTTCTTTGCTACCCATTGCCAGATACGCACCGCCATACCCTTTTCTAAGAATTACCGTAATTTCTGGCACCGTTGCTTCACTATGTGCGTATAACATTTTTGCTCCATGACGGATAATACCCCTTTGCTCCTGATCCTTTCCCGGATAAAATCCCGGAACATCTGTCAGATTCAGCAAAGGTATCCGAAAACTGTCACAGATCCGGATAAATGCTGCTGCCTTGTCCGCAGCATCAATATCAATACATCCCGCCTTTTCCAACGACTGATTTGCGATAATGCCAATCGGTCTGCCAGCCATCCTGGCAAAAACTGTCACGATGTTCTTTGCAAAATCTTTTTTTATTTCAAATATACTGTCATCATCCACAAGTGCTTCAATCAGCTTTAAAATGTCAAATGCTCTCCGGTTTGATTCCGGCAATATTTTCTTTATCTGTTTTCGTTTTTTCTGATCGTAGGAATAATTTGTGTCTGCCAGTGGCTGGCTTTTATAATTGTCCGGCAGATATTCCAGCAGTTTTTTTATTCCGTCAATGCATGACAGATCATCTGATACAACGACGTCTGCCATGCCACTGACACATGCATGAATCCTTGTTCCCCCAAGCTCATAAATGGTAGCAGTTTCCCCGATCGCTTCTTTTACAACCTTTGGTCCGGTAATAAACAGGCTTCCCGTATTTTCTACCATAAAAATAAAATCTGTCAGCGCAGGGGAATACGACGCTCCTCCTGCACACGTTCCCATAATAGCTGATATCTGTGGAATTTTTCCGGATGCCCTGACATTTTGGTAAAAAATGTTTCCATGACCAGAAAGACCCTGTATTCCTTCCTGTACCCTTGCACCTCCGGAATCAAAAAGTCCTACAATCGGAACTCCCATCTGTAATGCTTTATTCTGAATATCTGTAACTTTTCTCGCATTCATTTCACTAATGGAACCGCCAAATACAGTAAAGTCCTGTGCATAAGCACAGACAACCCTGCCGTTTACACGCCCATAACCTGCGATCACTCCATCTCCTTCCTTTTTCCTTAGCTCCATTCCAAAGTATTGACAACGGTGTTCCAAAAACATATCGATTTCTACAAACGTATCTTTATCAAACAACTGCTCCATACGTTCCCATGCTGTCAGTTTTCCATGCGTATGCTGCTTTTCTTTACGCTGTCCGCCATGCGCATCTTCTTTTCTCTGTATTAGTTCCAAACCATCCACTTCCTATCCGTTACTTTCCTGTTTGCCGCCTTTTTCTCTCCTGCTACTGTTTATCATTCTGTTGACAGCAAGTATTTTTTCTGCCCGTTTCATCATAGGCGGACCAATCAGCTTTCCATGCAGTCTGGCTATATTATTTCTTTCCTTTTCTTCCATAACTGCTTTTTGGATCGCCTGCGCATAACAAAGCTCTTCCTGTGATGGGGAAAAGCATCTGTTTGCCCAGTCAATCTGATCTGGTGTTACAAGCAGCATACCTGCGAATCCCAAAGCAGCCGACGCTGTTTCTTCGGCAACAAATCCAGCTTCATTTTTCAGATCCAGATAAGGTGTATCAATCGGCAGTATATGGTTCATCCGTGCCGCCATAACAATCATTGCCCGCGGCACAGCAAGTGCCTCTGGCGGTTCCAGATGTTTTCCCCACACACTGTCCAGATAATCCTCTCCGCCAAAAAGAAGTGCGATGATGCGGCTGCTGCAGGATGCAATTTCCTTTATATTCATCACCGCACTGGCAGTTTCTATCAGGGGCAGCAGACAAAACTTCCCTTTCTGGAAACCGTTTCTGATCTCCTGCTGTGCAAGCATCCTCTCAAATTTATGAATATCTTCTGCTGACCGGACTTTTGGCGCCACAATTCCAAGCATATCCGGATTTTTCAACAGATCCATATCGTTTTCCAGCCACCCGGAGCCCAGTTCATTTACCCGCACAAAAATCGTTTTCCCTGAAAAAGCCCCGCTTTTCAGATACTGGTCCAACAGCTTTCCTGCACTTTCTTTTTCCGCAGACGGCACAGCATCCTCCATATCAAAAATAAGCGCATCTGCATCACAGGAAACCGCCTTTTGAAGAAATCTTTCCTTATGAGCCGGAACAAACAACATACTGCGTAATAAGTAATCCATTGTTATTTCTCCCCACTTTTCTTTACAAGCACATGACGCCTGAACCGGATCACATCCGTACCATCCTGATTGTATCCCGTTGTCTCCACAAAAAGAATCCCTCTGTCTTTTTTGCTTTCCGACTCCCTGCAGTCCAGAACGACAGAACGTGCATAAAGGGTATCATTTATAAATACCGGAGCCAGATGCTCTATCCGTTCATAATCCAGATTTGCTACAGCTTTTCCGCTTATATCCGAAACCGTAAAGCATGGGGGCAAACGTCAATACTAATTTATAAAGAGGAGAGTATTTT
>CANTHI010000424.1 GCA_947653505.1 uncultured Eubacterium sp. | reverse complement strand
ATAACATGCTTTCGCAGATTTGTCATCCATTTTATTAAAAAATGTAGTATTAAATATATGAAAAGCTGTAGCAGTTCAGATAGCTCATGGAACTGTTACGTATCCAGCCGTCAGAAATCGTTTTGCGATGGGCTCCTGCAACCACTACATTTTCATACGATCAGCGCGGCACATGCGCAGACCTGCTATTACATAAACATTCCGGCTATCTGGTGCTGCACCCACCCTGAAGATTTTTATTTTCAAATTATTATAAAAATATAAGATTTAGAGTTGAGAAATCTGCAAATTAGTGCTATTTTATACTAAGAAGAATATTTAGGAGGAAAGAGGATAACAACATGAGTAAAAAACCTACGGTATTAATGATCTTAGACGGCTTTGGCTTAAACGGGACAAGCGAAGGCAACGCTGTGGCACAGGCAGATACTCCGGTACTGGACAAGCTGATGAAAGACTATCCGTTTGTAAAAGGATATGCCAGCGGGCTGGCTGTGGGACTTCCGGACGGACAGATGGGCAATTCCGAGGTCGGGCATCTGAATATGGGTGCGGGACGTATTGTCTATCAGGAGCTGACACGAATTTCCAAAGAAATTGAGGATGGGGAGTTTTTCAAAAATGAAGCGCTGCTGTCTGCAGTAGAAAACTGTAAAAAGAACGACTCTGATCTGCATCTGTTCGGACTTGTTTCTGACGGTGGTGTACACAGTCATAATACACATATTTATGGACTTTTGGAACTTGCGAAAAGAGAAGGACTTAAAAATGTCTATGTACACTGCTTTATGGACGGGCGTGATACGGCGCCGTCTTCCGGTAAAGGATTTATTCAGGAATTAGTGGATAAAATGCAGGAAATTGGTGTCGGCCAGATTGCTACGATCAGTGGCCGTTATTATGCGATGGACCGTGATAACCGCTGGGACAGGGTGGAGAAGGCTTATGATGCGCTGACAAAGGGCGAAGGAGTAAAGGCTGTGGATCCGGTAGCTGCGATGCAGGCGTCTTATGATGATGAAAAAACAGATGAGTTTGTGCTTCCGACAGTCATTGAAAAGGATGGAAAACCGGTTGCAACAGTAAAAGACAACGATTCGGTTATCTTCTTCAACTTCCGTCCGGATCGTGCAAGAGAAATGACACGGGTATTCTGCTGTGATGATTTTAACGGTTTTGAGCGTGGACCGAGAAAACAGGTGAAGTACATCTGCTTTACAGAATATGACGTAACGATTCCAAATAAAGAGATTGCGTTTAAGAAAGTAGAGCTGCACAATACATTCGGACAGTTCCTTGCCGCAAATGGCAAAACGCAGGCAAGAATTGCCGAGACTGAAAAATACGCACATGTAACATTTTTCTTTAACGGCGGGGTGGAAGAGCCGAATAAAGGCGAAGAACGGATTCTTGTCAAATCACCGAAGGTCGCAACCTATGACCTGCAGCCGGAGATGAGTGCTCCGACCGTATGCGACAGGCTGTGCGAAGCAATACGTTCCCAGAAGTATGATGTGATTATTATCAACTTTGCAAATCCGGATATGGTAGGCCATACCGGGGTAATGGAAGCGGCCAAAAAAGCCGTGGAAGCTGTGGATGCCTGTGTGGGCAGAGCGCTGGAAGCGCTGCTGGAAGTAGACGGACAGATGTTTTTATGTGCGGACCACGGCAACGCGGAACAGCTGATTGATTATGAAACAGGTGTGCCGTTTACGGCGCATACGACGAATCCGGTACCATTTATTCTGATCAATTATGATCCGGCGTATACTTTAAAGGAAGACGGACGCCTTGCGGATATCGTACCGACTTTAATAGAAATGATGGGAATGGAAAAACCGGCAGAGATGACAGGGGAATCACTCCTGATCAGAAAATAAGGTTTAGGAAATAAGGTATAGAAAATAAAATACAGAAAATAAGATACAGAAAATAAAATACAGAATCTGTTTATGTAAGGTTTTTAATGGGAATCAGAGTGCTTCTGATTCCCATTTCTGACGATTACCGGCTGCCGGTAATTTCCTCTCCGGTCTCACTGTCAAACCGGAAAAGTTCCACAATCTTACCTGTATCATATTCACTTTTCCGGTAAATAATTTCTCCTTTTTCTTTATCCAGATCCAGCTCATATAAGTAGCGCACGCCATGTTCCAGCTGCTCCAGATTTCCGATCTGCATCGGGTAGCTGGCCAGCTTTTCTTTTCCGGGTTCGAGCAGGGAATTTGACACCCGGATACTGACGCCAGCCTGTGTTAAACTCAGACTGTCCGGTTCCTGGCCGCTGATCGCATACGCTGGCCGTCCGATCTGAATCAGGTATTGTCTGGCGTAGTCTTTTTCCTGGGCAAATAACTGCTCATAGACCTTCGCGTCATAAGTAAGACACTGATTCCACAGATGCTCTGGAAACATTTCATGTATCGAGCTGAGATAATAAGATCCGTCCAGAGGCTGCTGATAATTCTTTAACACATAACCGCTGCTGTCATCATATGAAAAATCCAGAACTACCGGAATCGTACCGGTTCCCGCATGTTTGACAAACGTATGATTGTAAAATGCGTATTCTCCATATGTCGTTAATGCATAGATCGTGATGCTTCCGTCGGAATGCTGTCTGCGTCCGAGCTCCATATGTCCTTCCGCCCTGCATTCTCCGGGCAGATAACTGTCTGCATTTGAGGAAAGAACGGCAAGGCCAATCGCCTGATCCAGATCAAAAACGGCTTCTTCTGAAAAACTGTTTCTGTTCTGTTTCCTATTCCAGGCATCAGAATCCTGGTTCTGAGCATCTGTATCCTGTATGGAGCTGCTTCGATTCCGGGCATCAGACTTTGCAGTTTGTGGATCCGCGGTTTTATCCGGCTGGGAGGCCTCTGGTTTTATTGTGCTGATGCTGATCAGGCATAAAACAGATAGAAATACAGCCAGTATGCAGGCAGACAGGGAAGTTTTTTTGTATGAAGCGATTTTTTTTATTCTTTGTTTCATTTTGCGGTTTCCTCCAGTCATGGTGGTTGTAATGGAAAAAAAGTTTTTGGGAGATGGTTTTACCGGAATCAGACTGATGACAGTCCTGCCGTACGAAAGCCGTTCTGTATCGCCAAGCAGGCGCAGCGCTGCTTCATCGCAGGCAAGCTCACAATCCTGATGGGACAGATTTGCGGCCAGCCAGACAAGCGGGTTCCACCAGCAGCAGGCGATGCACAGACAGCGCACGATGGCCCAGAGCTGGTCTGCATGACGGTAATGACAGGATTCATGGGCCAGCACATGGGATAGGCGCCGCGGATCAGCCGCAATCTCAGGTGTAAGGTAAATGGAACAGCCGGCCAGACAGGGAGAAGGCAGACCGCTGACGAGCCAGACAGGCAGGGGAGCAGATGGAGCTGCAAAAGGGATCCGGTTCTGGCGAAGATATCGGAAAAACAGGAAGTTTATAGTGGTAAAATAAAAAAGCAGGAGCAGACTTCCGGTTCTGGCAATCATCAGGCACAACGGTTCCGGTAAAGGTAATGGAAAAGGAAATGAAATCCGGCTGGCTGCACCGGCAGCGGTTTCAGAAGCACTGCCCCGCTGTCTGGAAACAGATTTTCCAAAAACAGCAGGAGTATCTGGCAGCTTTCCTGCCGTATGTATTTCCGGCTGTTTTTGAACCGGATCATCCGGAGCAGAGATATTGCCTGTGTGATTTCTGGAAAGCATTTGTATGGAGAGAGGACTTTCCAGCTGCGGGATCAGCGGAAAGAGCAGTAGCTGGAACGCAACAGGCAGCCACAGGGCGTACTGCATCCGCATACTGATTTTATTCCGGAACAGGACACGCAGAAGCAGTATACTCAGGATAAGCAGTGATGAAGTAAATAGAAAACAGACCGGATATTGTGATAGCAGATATAAATATGCCAAAAATGAATGGTTTGGATGCCCTGGAATTTCTT
>CANTHI010000423.1 GCA_947653505.1 uncultured Eubacterium sp. | reverse complement strand
AGCAGCTAAAGGTGCCGCTTCGGCTTCGCCGCCTGTGTATCGGGCAGAATACCAAAAGATTCTAACATTCTTCCAAAGTCACAATGAAACAGGGCCGCTTCCCTCATCCGGCTGTTTTACTAAGGCGTAACATATAACTGCTGGAGGATGTTTTTCGAATGTATGGCAGATCCATATCAATTTGTACGTTTGTCTGAGTATTCTGCATCTAAGCTGTGGTACCGGACGGGCGCGCCGCCTACTGCCCAATGGGACACGCTATCCACTTCGGCTCCGCCGCCTGTGTATCGGGCAAAATACCAGGGGCTCTGACATTCTTCCGAAGTCACAGCAGACAAAGCAGATTGTCTCTCCCAGCCGGCTTTCTTAAGCTTTACATCTAAAAACTGAAACGGCGTCCGGATAGCCAGCAAAGTATTACGTTAATATTTTCGCTTTATTGCTTAAATTAGTGCATATAGTGGCAAGCCCGCCCTTTTTGTTATTCCTTTTTTTGTTTTACTCTGTTTCTTTTGCTCTTGCTATTGTATACATTGAGGATTTTTGTCATGCACTCTCTATTCTGAAACACACTGCTCTGTAATCAGCCCTATCTATCATCCAGCAGATACTCTGCCATCACATAATTGCTGACATCAATTCCATAATCTGTCAGACAGTACCCCGCATCTGTTCGTTTTATCAAATTCTGTTTTAACTGTTTGACCAACACCCTTCCATACACCTCTTCGATTGTTTTTGAAAACTGCTTTTGAAATTTTTCCGCAGATACTCCCCGCATCATACGCAGCCCCAGAAACATAAATTCTTCCATCTGTGCGGATACATCCAGCTTTTCCCATGTGGATACTGCCCTGTCTGGCTCTGTCATATCCAGCTCCAGATACTGATTCAGATCTGTTGCATTCGAAAAGCGGATATTTTCTATCATGGAAGACGCTCCCAGTCCGATACCCAGATAATTTTTCCTCAGCCAGTACCCCTGATTGTGCCGGCATTCATAGCCTGTCAGAGCGTAATTCGAGATTTCATACCGGTGATAACCGGCGGATTGCAGCATCTGCTTCGTCAGATCGTACATTCTGCGTTCTTCGTCTTCGTCCGGAAGCAGGTGCTGTGGTTTCCCTTTCTGGCGCAGCTGCTCTGCCTGTCCATACCTGTCAGAAAAAGGAGTCCCCTCTTCAATGATCAGGCTGTACGCAGAAATATGTTCCGGCTCCAGTGCTATCACCTTTCGCAGTGTCTGTTCATATACACTGGTTTTCTGACCGGGAATCGCAGATATGATATCTACATTTATGTTTTTAAAGCCCAATTCCCGCGCCAGCTGGTACTGATCCGTAAACTGCTCATACGTGTGTATCCGGCCCAGCAGCCGCAGCTCTGATGCATCTGCTGACTGAAGGCCCATACTAAGGCGGTTCACGCCACAGCTCTGATACGTCCGCAGTTTTTCCTCATTAAGTGTTCCGGGATTGCATTCGATCGTAACCTCAGCGTCCTGCAGGAAAGAAAAGCTGTCCTGCAGCTGCCGGCAAAGCCGCTGGATCTGTGCCGGCAACAGGACAGACGGCGTACCGCCACCGATAAATACTGAAGAAACCTGATATTTTCTATATGCCGGACCAGCTGCCTCGATCTCTTTTAGCAGCTGGTCCATATATGCACTGCGTACACTTTCAGAAGCTGGCGCTGACAAAAAATCACAATAACCGCACTTCCTGACACAAAATGGAATGTGCACATAGATCTCCAGTTCTTTCATATCGATTCTATTTCTCCCATACCGGCCCTTTTTCTCTTATAAAAATCCTCTTTTTCATCTTTCAGGATATTTTTACACGAAGCTTCTTTTTCATCTTTCAGGACATTTTTACATGAAGCTTCTTTTTCATCTTTCAGAACATTTTCACATGAAGCCTTCTTATTTTCAGCTCTCATCCAGCTTTAATACGCTCATAAATGCTTCCTGCGGAATCTCTACGTTGCCGACCTGGCGCATCCGCTTTTTTCCTTCCTTCTGCTTTTCCAGCAGCTTCTTCTTTCTGGTAATATCTCCGCCATAGCATTTTGCCAGCACATCCTTGCGCATTGCACGGACAGTCTCTCTGGCGATGACCCTGCTGCCGACCGCTGCCTGAATCGGGATTTCAAACAGATGTCTTGGAATCTCTTCCTTGAGCCGCTCACACATTCTGCGTCCGCGTTCGTATGCCGTTCCTGAAAATACAATAAAAGAAAGCGCATCCACTTCTTCTTTATTGATCAGAATATCCAGTTTAACAAGATCAGACTTCTGGTAGCCTTTCATCTCATAATCAAACGAAGCATATCCACGGGACCGTGATTTTAATGCATCAAAAAAATCATAAATAATTTCATTTAATGGTATCGTATATTTCAGCCGTGCACGCGTCTCCTCCAGATATTCCATGCTGATATAACTTCCACGGCGCTGCTGGCACAGATCCATGATCGGACCGATATATTCGCTGGATACCATAATCTCTGCGTCTACAACCGGCTCTTCCATATAGTCTATCTCTGCCGGCTCTGGCAGGTTGGACGGATTCGTCAGCTCTATCATCGTTCCGTCCGTCTTATACACACGGTAGACAACGCCAGGAGCTGTAGTTACCAAATCCAGATTAAATTCCCGTTCCAGCCGTTCCTGTATGATTTCCAGATGCAGCAGCCCTAAAAAACCACACCGGAACCCAAATCCCAGAGCAACGGAAGTCTCTGCTTCAAACTGCAGCGCCGCATCATTTAACTGCAGCTTTTCCAGCGCATCCCGCAGATCCGGATATTTTGTACTGTCCGCCGGGTAAAGTCCACAGTATACCATCGGATTTACTTTTTTATATCCCGGCAGCGGCTGTGCACACGGGCGGTCTGCCTGCGTAATCGTATCGCCTACACGGGTATCCTTGACATTTTTCAAACTGGCTGTCAGATATCCGACCATGCCCGCGCTCAGTTCCTCACACGGAATAAACTGCCCGGCTCCAAAATATCCGACCTCCACCACTTCTGCTGATGCCTTTGTGGCCATCATCTGAATCTTCGTCCCCGGGCGGACCGTCCCTTCCTGAATCCTGCAAAACACGATCACACCTTTATACGAATCGTATTTTGAATCAAAAATCAGCGCCTGCAAAGGTGCTGCCGCATCGCCTTCCGGTGCCGGTATCTTTTCCACGACGGCCTCCAGGACCTGATCAATATTTACGCCTGTCTTAGCTGAGATCAGCGGTGCATCCGAAGCATCCAGACCAATAATATCTTCAATTTCACTTTTCACACGCTCCGGCTCCGCACCTGGCAGATCGATTTTATTAATCACCGGAAATACTTCCAGATCATGATCCAGCGCCAGATAAACGTTTGCTAACGTCTGTGCTTCGATCCCCTGTGCCGCATCCACTACAAGAATCGCTCCGTCACATGCCGCCAGGCTTCTGGATACTTCATAGGTAAAGTCCACATGCCCGGGTGTATCGATTAAATTGAAAATATATTCTTCTCCATCATTCGCTTTGTATATAATGCGGACAGCCTGTGACTTGATCGTGATGCCCCTTTCACGTTCCAGATCCATATTGTCCAGTACCTGTGCCTGCATCTCACGCTCCGTTAACAGACCTGTCTTTTCTATGATGCGGTCTGCAAGTGTGGACTTTCCATGATCGATATGGGCTACAATACAAAAATTTCTGATTCTGCTCTGATCCACTGCCATAATTTCCTCCATCTGTATCATTTATGCAATGTCATCTTAACATAATTTGTCCGGCCGTGCAATATTTCAATTTTTTGTATATCTAAAACCGATTCGAATCAGGTTACTATTCACGGCCCAGGGGGCCGCTCATAGCAACAATTTACATAAAAATGTTATCTTTTGGCTATGCGGACGCCGGATGGGAGGCGTTGGCCTGTCTGCCTGTGACTTTT
>CANTHI010000422.1 GCA_947653505.1 uncultured Eubacterium sp. | reverse complement strand
TAAATTCATTTTTCTGCTTAAATTAGTGCATATGGGGGCAGACCCTGCGCATTCCGTGAGAATATGATTCAGGAGTGAGGGGCGATTTAGCGAAGCAAACTTAAGCAAAGGATGCACCCCTTTACCAGCCACGCCCAGGTTTCACCCAGACTGTCTGCTGTTATATTCTTTTAAATCAGCCTTAAATTTTTTATTTATTTTTCTGACGCTTTTCTTATTCGGACGGTATACAGTCCTTGTGATGGTACCATCCGGATTCATCTGATAAGTGAGAATGTCCAGCGTCCCGATGCGGTAATAGTGATCAGAACCACCCGAGAGTCCCACTCCATCATTGATATTTAAGACGCCTGGTGCCGGATCTTTCAGGCAATCCTTCACTTTTTCTGTATGATAGCCAGTGTCGCTGTCACCGATTGGAAATGAATAGGTAAATACACCGTTTTTGTCAGGAATACAGATTTGCGAATCTGCCACTTCACACAGATCATTGATATTTTCCGGTGTCAGTGTTTTAATAAATTTTGCCGCAAGCTGGCATATTCTTGTATTTGCCCATTCCCTCTTCTTTTCATCTTTTGAAAGACCCGAAGAATCAGAGACGGCGGAATCCTTGAAATCATTCATAAATTTTTTCGCTTTCTCTGGGTCTGCTTTATTTTTATCAACCGGAAGTACAAACAGTGCATTTACACCGGAAAAGCTTTTGCTGCGGGTAATCGCACCCGTTTTTTTATGAAACGTATACGCATCCGGATTGTAGTCCCCATCTCCTCCTGCGCTGCAAAGCCCGACATAAATGTCTTTATCGGCAAATATCTCAATGTTGCTCATGGCAACGATATAATAACTGACGCCGTTTTTTACGCAGGAAGTATACCATCCGTTCATTCCGTCCAGATTGTAGCGCAATGGGTCCAGTCCCTGAATATAAAAGGAAGGAAAGAATGTAAGCCGTGCGTATTCTTCAGTACCGTATTCCGGCATAGGGGCGTCGCCGGTATGTTTTAAAGCCAGCACGGCATAGATTTCATCTTTCGCGAGATCTGCCGGGATCGTGTCACTCATATTTTTTCCGGCGGTGTATCCAAGAAGCGTTACTTCGTAGTCCTGAAAGGACTGTGTTTCATTGATAAATAGTGCGTCGCTGCCTTGAAACGCGCTGGCCAGTTTTTTATTTTCTATCCCGCTGGCTACCTGCGACGGGTTTAACAGCCGGTAAGCGGCAATCGTAGTTACAGAGCCAAAAGCGAGTACGAAGGCCACAGCGGCTGCCACCGCCTGGGCGCTCCTTTTACAGTAAGTTCCACAATTTTTCATTTCTTCCTTCTCCTTTACTTTGTGCAAAATAGAATTGTTCAGCTGCCCTAACCGCTCCGTTTCCGCAGGAGACAGGCTGCTTTGCGAAATTTCCTTTAATAAATCATTCATAGGATCGTTCATAATGCGCATCCTCCAGCTTCTGTTTTAAGATTTTTCTGGCACGATGCAGCCTGCTTTTTACAGTACCTTCTGGAACTTTCAGCATCGCTGCAATCTCATCCAACGGCTGGTCCTCCATATAGTGCAGGAGAACCGGTAGCCGGTAGCGGTCCGCAAGGTCGTTGACCGCACGCAGCAGGATCTGGTGTTCTTCTTTTTGAAGCACCAGATCAGACGCGTCCGGTTCTGGAGAAGGCAGATCTGCTTCAGGCTGGGCCGTCCCAGTGATCCGGTTCCGGATTGCCATCTTCCGCTTATAATTCCTGTACAGGTTGACACAAATCATCATCAGGCAGCCTTTGGGATTCGTCCGGATTTCCAGCCTGTCTGCCATTTCATACAATTTTAAAAATGTTTCCTGATAAAGGTCCTCGGCCTCCTCCCGGCTGCGGGCCAGTGAGCGGCAAAAACGGTATAGGTCTTCACCATAGTCGCGAAGATACGATTCTATCTTAGTTTCATCCATACGTTACCTCCTGTATGTTCCCTGGCTCTCATGAAAGCGTCCGGATTTAGGCCTAAGCAGAGATTTTCATCCATGCACTTTTATAGGGTCATGAGAAGGAAAAAAGTTCCCGCTTTTTTTAATATTATAGAATAAAAACCAGGTGGCGCACCCGTCCGGTTTCTCAAAATGTAACACTTTATCCGGACTGTTACATATTTTAGGAATCCGGACTCATTTATCCGCATACAAAGACTTGATTGTCAGGGTAAGATATACTACAATGGAATAAGCAAAAAAGGAACAGGCAAAATAAGAGCAGACAGGCTCAGTTTAAAAACAAGGAGGAATTACAATGGGTTTTTTAAAAGGAAAGACAGCAATTATTACAGGTGCAGGACGGGCGGTCCTCAGTGATGGCAGATGCGGCTCTATCGGATACGGAATTGCTACCGCATACGCAAAAGAAGGAGCGAATCTGGTTATTACCGGACGTAATGTAAAAAAGCTGGAAGATGCGAAAGAAGAGCTGGAGCGTCTGTACGGCATACAGGTGCTGATTGTGCAGGCAGATGTAAATGCGGGCGCAGATAACGAAGCGGTTGTTGCAAATGTTGTGGAAAAGACGATGGATACCTTTGGCAGAATTGATGTGCTCATCAACAACGCACAGGCATCCGCTTCCGGAGTTCCGCTTGCGGACCATACGACAGAACAGTTTAATCTGGCGCTGTATTCCGGACTGTATGCCGCGTTTTACTATATGAAAGCCTGCTATCCGCATTTAAAACAGACAAAAGGAACCGTGATTAATTTTGCATCCGGCGCCGGGCTGTTTGGAAACTTTGGACAGTGTGCCTATGCGGCAGCCAAAGAAGGCATCCGTGGTCTGACACGTGTTGCGGCTACAGAGTGGGCAAAAGATGAAATCAATGTAAATATCATATGCCCGCTGGCGTGGACAGCACAGCTGGAGCAGTTTGAAAAGGCTTATCCGCAGGCATTTAAGGAAAATGTCAAAATGCCGCCGGCAGGCCATTATGGCGATTCGGAGCTGGAGATCGGACGTGTCTGCGTACAGCTGGCATCGGAAGACTTTAAGTACCTGACAGGCGAGACGCTTACATTGGAAGGTGGAATGGGACTCCGTCCTTAGGCGCTGCTGTTTCCAAAAAAGTACCAGATGGCAGAAACTGGCAGTATCAGCTAAATAAACCGGCAGATGATGCCGATTCTATATACGACAGGGATATTAAAAGGATATTAATATTTTAATTCAGGGAGGATTGCACTATGAATGGAGTAAATGGCTATGCTGCTTATGATAATTATTATCACAGCGCTGTAAACAGCAAAAACAATGATGCAAAAACAGCTGCGGGCAAAAAAGCGGACCGCCCGAAAAATGAGGTCAGCCAGCCAAAGTTATCGGATAAGGCACAGGAACTTTTAGAGCGGCTGAAAAAGACCCACACGAATATGGACTTTATGGTAGCTTCAAAAGGGGACAACGCGAAAGAAATTCTCTCCCGCGGAACCAAAGAGTTTTCTGTACTGTTTACTGAAGAAGAGCTGGAAAAGATGGCGTCTGACGAAAAATATGAAAAAGAATATATGGACCGGGTACAGGGCGCTGTACGTATGTCAGAACAGATTAACAAACAGTTCGGCTTTGGGCCTGCATCGGAAAAGGGCAATATTACAAAGATTGGCATCGCTTTCCATAATGATGGTTCCATGTCTTATTTTGCCAGTCTGGAAAAAATGAGCGAAAACCAGAGAAACCGGATAGAACAAAACATTCCAATCCGCTCAAAGAGAACACAGGTATCCGCCTCATCAATGGATGATCTGATCCGGAAGATGAACCAGACAGACTGGTCGAAAATCCGTGAGGAAGATTATACGAATCATGGATATGGGCTGGATTACAGCATTTAGGGTGTGCCACCATAAGCACTAACTGGCAGCAACATGAAACTGCCGGTGTAAAACGTCTCATACTGGCTATGCGGATGCCGGATGGAAGGAGGTGGTCT
>CANTHI010000421.1 GCA_947653505.1 uncultured Eubacterium sp. | reverse complement strand
AAGCCGAAGCGGCACCTTTAGCTGCTGGCGGCAGCCAGAAGCGAAGTAGGTGCCGCGCCCGTCCGGTACCAAAGACTGAATGCAGAATACTTAGGGCTTCTTGCATTCTGGAGCGGACACAGCAGCCGGGGCAAATTTCCTCTCCCAGCGTCCGTGCAGCCAGAATGTAACACTTTTATGTAAATTGTTGTTCTAAGCTTTTAAGATATGAAATCCCCAAGGTTCCAGTCTGACTTTATCTTTTGCATGTAAAACTGCATTTCCAGTCAGTTCTATCCCGTCATAAGGAACGGTATACTCTGCACAGTCATTGGAATAATTAAAAAAGTATGTAACTGTCGCTCCGTTCTGATTTACCCCTTCTTTTCGTATGAGTGGGAAATGCTCTTTTGGGACAGAGATTCCAAACCGTTCCATCAGTACGCTTAAAATAGCTTCCAGAGAAGCAGCGTCTGTATAACATCCGATATAAGCCGCGGAGCCGCTGCCATAGTTATGGTGTGTTACTGCCGCATATTCTTTCCAGTATGGATGATCGTACCGTGCGATGACTTCGGTCTGTTCCGCTGCCGGAATCAGCAGCTCCATCCAGTCTGAAAGCACGGGCTTTTTTGTAAAAGAAACTGATTCGCCTGACAGCGATGTGCGCCCCGGGTCAGTGAACTGGTCGTAAGTCATGCCGAAGCATCCGGTCAGTCCATATGGCTGGTCATCCGCGTAGATTTTTAAATGTTCGTCTGCAAATGCGCTGCGCAGTGTGGCAAGCAGATGTCCGCCGTTTTTTACATAGTCATGCAGCTGTAAGACCAGCTCTTTGGACACTGAATATACAGAAGGCAGAATCAGCAGGTCGTAGCTGGCAAGCTGCGTGGGGTTTATTTGTGTGTCACTGAGCAGATCCATTTCCAGATTCATACGGTAAAAAGCATCATACAGCCAGCGCACAATCGTATTCTGGTCATGGATGCTTCCTGCTGGAAAATAGCGGAAAGCTGTATTGGAGTGGTTGCTCATCAGCATTGCGATCCGGTTGTGCTTTTTTAAATGCAGCAGATCGTCTGAAAGTCTTGCAAAATCAGCGCCGATCGTCATACATTCCCGGTAGGTGGCATTTTCTTTCAGGTTGTGGCTTAAGATGCCTTTCCAGTAACTTTCAATCGCATTGTGGATCGAATGCCAGTGCCAGTATTCCACACAGTCCGCACCAGATGCCAGATGGGAAAACGCCTGCAGACGCAGCTGGCCGGGATAGGCGAGCCAGCCGTGGTTGCCCTGAGCCTGCGTTTCCAGTATGAGATAATTGTCCTGCTTTAGCGAGCGGGTCAGATCACCGCCAAAGGCAATTTCTGCTCCGGTCAGCTGATCCTCACTGGGATGATAGATATCGGATCCGGCAATATCCAGATATTGTGCGGCATCATACTGATTTACATCCGGCTGGTATCCGTAGGAATAATCCCGCCAGCTGAAATCAAAATTGTGTGTGATAAACTGTTCCGGACGGATCGATTCGCGGATAATCCCTGCCTGCCAGCAGAAAAACTCTGTCACGAGATTGCGCTGGAACTGTTCAAACTCCGCGGCAAGGCTGCCATTGATTGTACCACGCAGGTCCGGCATATCTGCCCAGTCTGTTACACGGTTGGACCAGTAATTCAGGCCAAATTCGTGATTAAAGACACTGATATCCGGATATTGTTTTTTCAGGTATGCCACAAACATCTGCTGGACGCGCGGTCCGCATGTATCGTAAGGCTTTGTCTCATTGTCAATCTGGAAACCGGCCACATGCGGATACTGCTGTACTTCTTCCATCAGACGCCGGATGATGCGCTGTGCGTGGAAACGGTATCCGGGATGGGTGATGTCCATATTCTGGCGGTGTCCGTACAGACTCTGGCCATGATGGGTAACGGTCAGAATATCCGGATACTTCCGCGCCAGCCACGGCGGTATGGCGTATGTCGGAGTGCCGATGATCACAGCAATCCCTGCCTGTCCGGAAGCCTGCAGCATCCGGTGCAGATGTGTAAAGTCAAATACGCCGTCCTCTGGTTCCCATGTGCTCCATGTGGATTCCGCGATGCGGATCAGATTGATGCCGGCTTTCTGCATCATTTCCATATCGGTTTTCAGACGGTCATAGGGCAGGTACTCGTCGTAGTAGGCGGTGCCATAGTATAATTTGCTTAGTTTTTTCATAAAAACCTCCTGATGGTAGAGTGTGATTCGGACAGGATGCTGCATTCTGGCTTCGGGGACGCTGGATGAGGGAACCGGATCCATAGGCGCGGATTTAAGAGAAAATACAACAATTTACATGAGAGTGTTACATATTGGCTATGAGGACGCCGGATGGGAGGCGGTGATCTGTCTGCCTGTTCCTTTTCCAGAATGCAAGAAGTTCTAAGTATTCTGGAGCGGACACAGCAGACGGGGCAAATTCCCTCTCCCAGCGTCCGGTTAGCCAATACGCAACACTTTCATGTAAATTGTTGCATTTTAGCTTAAGTTCGCGCATATGGAAATCTACCCCTTCTTTTTTATTTGGTAGATTCCCGCATCGCGACTTCATACGGCAGTGTTGTAACATGTGCCGTCTCTTCCCCGTGGATCTGGCGCAGCAGCACCTTGCACGCTTCCTTTCCAAGCTCCTCTGTATTAAATTTAATCGCTGTAATGCCTGCTTTGGCTGATTTTAGCAGCTGGCTGTCATGAAATGACGCAATCCGCATATCCTGTGGGATTCTGACCGATTCTTCCTCCAGTTTTTTTAACAGATAACTCGTGACCAGATCATCTGCGCCAATGATGCAGTCCACACTGCGCAACAGAATCCGGTCGGCGGCTCTGGATGCAAGCATCTGGGAGGTTACATCTGTAAATACCAGCGATCCGTCATAGGGAATGCCCATATCTTTATGTGCCTGATAAAAGCCTTCCAGCCTCTTTCTGTTAATTACATAGTTCATGTCACCGGATACGACTGCAATTTTTTTCAGACCTTTCAGCAGCAGAATGCTGGTCAGTTCCCTGCAGGCATCTGCATGATCGTTATCTACCTGACAGATTTGCGGATCATCTGACAGGCCCATCGTTACAAAAGGAATATCGCTTTTTTTTAACATCTCTGCTGGTTTGTCATCGTGCAGCGTACGCATCAGGATGATACCATCCACTTTGTGATTTTCAATCACGCGGACAAGCCGTGAAAGATCGTTGGTATCTACAAGCGTCATAATCACATCGTATTCTTCTTTTGCAGCAGCTTCACTGATTCCTTTTAATGCTTTAAAAAAAGGGCAGCTCCGAAGCGAGCAGGTCCGCCTGCAGAACCATGCCGATATTATAGGTCCGGTTATTTGCCAGCCCCTTTGCTATGACATTGGGTTTATAATTATGCTGCGCAATATACTCCAGCACACGCTGCCTTGTCTCTTCACCGATACGCCCTTTTCCGGATACGGCTCTGGACACAGTTGTCTTCGACACACCAAGCGCCTTTGCCACATCATCCATTGTCAGCTTTTTTCCTTCCTGCGTCTGCATTATCTTTCACCTCCAGTCCGCTTTGTAATTCTGGCTGCAATTCTGTTAAAATTTTTATCAAGCGCAACCGTTTGTTCTTAATATTTTACACAAAATATAGAAACATGTCAAGCCTGCGCTGATATTGTATCCTAACCCGGGCAAACCAGTATTAATTTGTACGTTTATCCGAAAAAGTATTGACAAATCAGAAAAAGACTGCTATCCTAATAAAACAACCGGTTGCGCAAAGCGGACAAAATCAGGAAAAGAAAGGAAAGACTGTACAGCAGGCTGGCAATGCAGTCTGTTGTATTGCAGGAGGAAGCTATGGATCAGTTTATCGTAAATATTATCCATCGTCCGGAAATGGTGCCAGAGTATGCGGAAAAGGTAACGGGGCAGGGAAAAACCGAGGATATTGGGAGAAAATCGCTG
>CANTHI010000420.1 GCA_947653505.1 uncultured Eubacterium sp. | reverse complement strand
GGATGCAGAATACTTAGAACTTCTTGCATTCTGGAAAAGGAACAGGCAGACAGATTACCGCCTCCCATCTGGCGTCCGCATAGCCAATATATAATATTTTATGTTTATAAATTCATTTAACTGCTTAAATTAGTCCATATGACGCCACATCCGTGCGGTTCCTTTCACGAGAGTTCCACAAAGCGTATATATAATCATCTTCTTTTGCGACATAAAAAATGCAAAAAGTACACCTGCTCATCAAAATGGCGAATGCAAAAATTAAATTTCTTTTAAAATTTTCCAGCATTTTCAGCCGTGCCATCTTCTGTATTCCATTCGTATCTGTCCTTTGTCTGTCAGTACAAACTTCTAATTCTGGTTCTTTTCCCTCAACAGTCTGATCAGATTTTCCACATATTCAATATCGTTTTCTTCAAGTCCTGACAGTTCGGCTCTTTTTACCTTGTCCAGCCCCAGCAGATAATCTGTACTTACATGGAACAAAGCTGCTGCGTTTGCGAGTACATCGGCTGACGGCAGGCGTTCGTGCAGTTCATATAATGACACAGTTGCTTTGGAAACTCCAATATGTTTTGCAAGCTGTTGCTGTGTCATTCCTGCTTTTTCTCTTAAGTCCCTTAGAATTTTTCCAAAATCCAGCGTGCTCATACTTTTATAACCTCATATCAGTATTTTAGCATGAGCATTATCTTAAATTATTGTTTTTTTAGAGCAGATAGTCAAAAATTCTATACATTTCATTTATTTTGTAGTATTATTATATTTGCAATACTATTTAAGAAATGGAGGGCTTTTTATAATGAAACCACAGCTACCATCGAAAAGAAACGACACTCACGAACAAACAGATAAATTAAAACCAAAATATTGTGAACCACCTACGAAGGCAGAACTGGAAAGAATGCGTGAAGAATACATCCGGTCGATGACCGACTATAACGATGACGGACGTACCATAGGAGCCGTTATGGGTACTATATTCTGGATTCTGGTATTACTCGAAGGCATTTTTTTAGATGATATTTCGATATTAACTTATCTGGCACCTGTGTGTATTGCCTGTTTTATTCTTATACTGCTGGATTACTACTGATTTTTTCATACCTCATCCAGTTTGCGGTATACAGTTATCCACATCGTGCAAAACGAAGCCAGGCCTCCGATCAGATTGGATACCGGCTCTGCCAGAAATACACCTCTGACGCCAAATCCGGCTGCCGGTAACAGCAGCGTCAGAGGAACCACGATAATCACTTTCCGAAAAAGGGAAAAGAAAATCGAACGTTTCGCATATCCAAGCGCCTGAAATGTACTCTGCCCTGAAAACTGGAATGCCATAAAGCAGAACCCGAAAAAATACAGATGCATTGCCTGTGTGCCTGCCTGTACCATTGAAAGGTCATTTGTAAAAACAGAAAACAACAAATGCGGGATGAGCATAACCAGTCCCCATGCAAACAGTGTATATGAAATTCCGATCATGGCAGTAAACCGGATGCCTTCTTTGACACGGGATAGTTTTCCTGCACCGTAATTAAAGCCAAGAACCGGCTGACAGCCGCTTGTCAGCCCCATTACAGGCAGTGATAACAGTTCCCTGACCGAATTTAGCACTGTCATAATGCCGACATATAAATCCCCACCATAACTGCGCAGTGTCACATTGCATACAATCTGTACAGCCGCGTTCGTAGCCTGCACAATAAATCCGGAAGCTCCAAGCGATAAAATCCTGCAGACCAGTCTGCCGTCAGGAACCAGGCGGACTGCCCTGAGCTTTAACAGAGATTTTTTTCCTGTCAGAAAACGGAGAACCCAGATACAGGAAACGGTCTGGCTGATGACTGTAGCAAACGCCGCGCCCCGTACGTTCATATGCAGGACAAATATAAAAACGGGATCTAAGATCAGGTTCAGCAAAGCTCCGATCAAAGTCGTCATCATACCTGTCCCCGGAAATCCCTGTGCATTGATAAACCCGTTCATCCCGGTAGCCAGCATGGAACATGCCGTACCCAGCAGATAAATCTGCAGATATGCGTCTGCATATACATAGGAAGCATCACTTGCTCCCAGAAGATACAGCACCGGTTTGCGAAACACATAACAGCATACAAAAAGAACAACAGAAGATCCAAGCAGCATCGTAAACACATTCCCCATAATTTTCTCTGCATGTTCCTCCTGCCCACGGCCTCTGGCAATCGAAAACAAAGGTGTCCCACCAGTTCCGGAAAGGCTTGTAAATGCAGCCACTATGGAAATGACCGGAAAGGTGAGTCCGATCCCGGTTAATGCCATATTGTCTGTATCCGGCAGATGACCGATATAAATGCGGTCAACAATACTATACAGCAGCTGTACCAGCTGTGCCAGCGTCAGTGGAATTGCCTGCCTCATAATATTTTGTGACACTTTTCCCTGCGAAAAATCTGTAGCCATAAAAATCTCCTGTTTTCTATTATTCCTAATATCATATGAAAGAAGAAAAAAAACCGTCAGTAAATATCATAACCGGCACTATACGTCACAAAAAATTACAACCGATAGCACATCGCGATGCAGATCATGATAAAAAAACTTTCAATAGTGCTCAGGATTCTTCCACCGTATGTTCCAAAAATCAGGCACAGGATTTTTCTTGCATGTTACTGTCCCGATAAAATCAGCAATATTAAAAGTTATGTTGTAAAAGTTTCTACATTGTAATAACAGATTGAAAAATAACAAAATACAGCCCTGATTAAAATAACCAGAGCTGCATTTACCTGTTGCGCTGCTTAATTATTGATCAGCTTGCTGTCTTCATCATTCCAGCTGTACAGCTTGCGTACTTCCTTACCTACTGCTTCTGACGGATGTTCTGCTGCTTTCTTACGCATCATCTTGAAGTGTACCTGACGTCCTGCAGGTGACATATCAAGCAGAAATTCTTTTGCAAAAGAGCCATCCTGAATGTCGGAAAGGATTTTTTTCATTGTAGCCTTTGTTTCTTCTGTAATAATCTTTGGACCTGTTACATAATCGCCATATTCTGCCGTATTGGAAATCGAATAACGCATTCCTTCAAAGCCAGACTGATAAATCAGATCTACAATCAGCTTCATCTCATGGATACATTCGAAATAAGCATTTCTTGGATCATAGCCTGCTTCACATAATGTCTCAAATCCTGCCTGCATCAGCGCGCACACACCGCCGCATAAAACTGCCTGCTCACCAAAAAGGTCTGTTTCTGTCTCTACACGGAAGGTTGTCTCCAAAACACCGGCTCTTGCACCGCCGATACCCAGCGCATATGCCAGTGCCAGATCAAGTGCCTTGCCAGTAGCATCCTGCTCAACAGCCACAAGACATGGAACGCCTTTGCCTTCCTGATACTCGGAACGTACGGTATGTCCAGGTCCCTTTGGAGCAATCATCGTTACATCCACATCCTTTGGCGGTACGATCGTTCCATAGTTAATGTTAAAACCATGCGCAAACATCAGCATGTTGCCTGCTTCCAGATTTGGTTCGATATCATTTTTGTACATATCAGCCTGTTTTTCGTCATTAATCAGGATCATAATAATATCTGCCAGCTTTGCAGCTTCTGCTGTCGGATATACCTTCAGTCCCTGTGCTTCTGCTTTAGCTTTAGACTTACTTCCTTCATATAAACCGATAATGACATTGCATCCGGAATCTTTCAGATTCATGGCATGGGCATGTCCCTGGCTGCCATAGCCAATGATCGCAATTGTTTTACCCTCTAACAAAGAAAGGTTACAGTCTTCCTGATAATAAATTTTGTTTGCCATTTTTTAGCCTCCTAAATTATTCTAAATATGTAACATCGGAAGAACCTCTGGTTAAGCCAGTTATTCCGGTTCTAGCTAGTTCAAGAATCTCGAAGCCGGACACAAGATCCAAAAAAGCGCTCAGCTTGTCCTGATTTCCAGTCAGCTCAATCACCATCGAA
>CANTHI010000419.1 GCA_947653505.1 uncultured Eubacterium sp. | reverse complement strand
GCAGATGAATCCACGCCATCCAGCTTTCCGGATAAACCGGTGCCGGATGCAGCGCTTACCATCGAAGGATCTACGTAGGAATTAAGTCCGTTGATTCCAATACTCATGCAGATACCTCCTAACGTTTCAGATTGTTCGCCTGCTCTAACATCGTATCCGACGTCGTAATCGCACGGGAATTTAATTCATACGCTCTCTGCGCTACAATCATATTTACCATTTCATCCGCAACCTGTACGTTGGATCCTTCCAGAAATCCCTGCCGCACACTGCTGCGCCGCAGCCCTGCCGTCGTCGCCTCATTCATCGGCGCTCCGGATGCTGCCGTCTCTACATAATATGTACCAGAAATCTTCTCCAGTCCCGCATCGTTATTAAACTGCCATAACCCAATCGTCTGATTGAGCGGCACATACTGGTTCTGCGGGTCGGTATAGCCAATCACACCGTCTGTCGAGATCATGACATGGCTCGCGTCCACTTCGTCCGGAAGGATAATTTCATTTCCGTTTGTATCCATCACCTGATAACCTTCAGATGTGCATAAAGTCAGCCCATTTGCACCCTGGCTCCAGTAAAAATCACCATTTCTCGTATAATACACCTGATTATCCAGTCCATTCACGGCAAAGAGTCCGTCTCCCGCAATCGCTACCGCACTGTTGCTCTCCACATCCAGCATCGGTCCGTCACCAAAATGGGAAGTAACCGACGCTAACCGCGTTCCCAGACCTACCTGCGCCGAAATCGGCTTCTGTGCTCCGTTCGCGGACGTCGTCTCTGTCTGGATCGTCTGATATAACAATGTCTTAAACTCCGGCTTCTCCGTCTTGTATCCGACTGTATTGACATTCGACAGATTATGCGATATTGCATCTACATTCGCCTGCTGGGCGCGCATACCGGATGCTGCGCTCCATAATGCTCTCATCATAATTTCTTTTTCTCCTTCCACGGCACTCCATGCCAGCTTTGCCTTCCGTGGTCATATAAATATATTATCGACGATATAACCCGTTTTCGTAATATCTTAACTGAATTTATTTCGCACTGAATTTATTTTGCACTGAATTTATTTTGCTTTTTAATTTACTTTCCCAATCTGGTTGACAGCCTTATCGATCATCGAATCAAACGTCTGGATCATTTTCTGGTTTGATTCATAAGCTCTGGCGATTGTAATCATCGTAACCATCTCATCTACAACCTTGACATTTGCCGCTTCCAGATTGCCCTGCTCAATACGGCCCTGCGCGGCAACCGCCTGCCCGCCGTCCACAAGATCATACATATTCTCTCCATATTTGGACAAAAAATCATAGTTTTCGAAATCTACCAGTCCAAGCTGGCCGGCCAGCTGATCATTCTGATAAATAAAACCCGCTTTATCAATCTGGAAATCCACATTCGGATCCAGCCGGATATAATTATTGGCCGCCGGATCCCCATTCAGCGCACCGTTCTGGTTCAATACATAATCGCCGTCTTTCGTGCGCAAAAATCCATCCGTACTAATTGTAAACGCACCATCCCTTGTATATTTTACAGAAGTATTGCCCGCCTTATCGGTAAAGGAAATGGCAAAAAAACCGTTGCCATCAATCGCACAGTCATATTTATTGTCAGTCACCTTAAAGCTGCCCTGTGTATAATCCGTATAAGTCTCGCCAATTTTTACGCCCAGATTCACATCTCCCAGACTCTTCGCCCGCCAGTTCGGCACCGAAGAATCTTTAATGCGCAACGCGAGTTTGGATTCAAACGATTCCGCTGTCGCTCCTTCTTTTTTATACCCATTCGTATCCGCATTTGCCAGGTTGTTCGTAATGACGTCCAGACGGTTCATTTCGTTTACCATTCCTGTCCATGCTGTGTATAAACCCTTTACCATGTGCTTACTTCCTTTCTTCTCTTCCTGTCCGGCATGGCACTTTTCAGTCATACTGTTTCATCTATTTTCCTTATCATGCAGATTAAAATTTTTCACCTTTTTCTGCATGCACTGATTTCACATTTGAAACCAGCCATTTTTCTATATCTATAATTTATGCCACAGAACTGACTTTTATTTTATGCTATTTCATCCACCTGATGTTTGTGCTTCTTTTCTGCCTCTTTAACAGGATTCGTACATTTTTAATCATCATCGCGTTTTCCGGCTAAAAATTCCACAAATTTTCCGGTACCCACCGCAACGCACGTCATCGGTTCTTCAGCAGTCATTGTATTAATGCCTGTCTTTTCTTCAATCAGTTCTTCCAGACCACGCAGCAGCGCGCCGCCGCCTGTCAGTACAATCCCGCGGTCCGCGACATCCGCCGCCAGCTCCGGTGGTGTTTTCTCCAGTACACTATGCACCGCTTCCACGATCTGTAAGGTCGCTTCCCGCAGCGCCTCCTCCGTCTCCTCCGAAGACACCGTAACCGTCTTTGGCAGACCCGTTACAAGATTGCGCCCGCGTACATCAATAGTTTCCGGCTGCGCAAGCGGATAACAGGTACCGATCTTGATCTTAATATCCTCAGCTGTACGCTCTCCGATTAAAAGATTATGCTTCTTTCGCATATAGCGTACAATCGCCTCATCAAAATCATCCCCCGCGATCTTGATTGAAGTACTGACCACCGAGCCTCCAAGCGAAATGACCGCTATATCCGCCGTACCACCACCGATATCCACGATCATATTCCCACACGGCCTTGAAATATCAATGCCGGCACCGATCGCCGCAGCAATTGGCTCTTCAATAATCATAACCTCTCTGGCTCCTGCCTGATAGGTCGCATCCTCAACCGCTTTTTTCTCCACCTCCGTAACCCCGCTCGGTACACAGACGCTGATGCGCGGTTTGCGAAAGCTCTTTTTTCCAAGCGCTTTCTGGATAAAATACTTAATCATTTTTTCTGTCACTGTATAATCAGAAATAACACCCTGACGCAATGGACGTACCGCTACAATATTGCCCGGCGTACGGCCCAGCATCAGTCTGGCTTCTTCTCCAATTGCTTTGATTTTATTCGTATCACGGTCAAACGCCACTACCGAAGGCTCTTTTAATACAACGCCTTTCCCTTTAATATAAACCAGAATACTGGCTGTTCCTAAATCAATTCCAATATCTGCTCCCATCATGTACAGATATCCCCTTTCATCTCTTCTTTTTCCTGCATTCCCCTGCAGGCAGCAGGCCCGCTTCGGATGCTGGTGTCTGTATTGTCTGATTGTTATATGTTTTATCTGATCAGATCCATCTCAGGCCCATTTCAGGCCCATCTCAGGCCCATCCTGCCGGATGTAACCTGCGGATGTGCTATCCTCTATTTTACCATATTAATTCCTATTATATACAATAAATTCCATTTTTCCTAGCACTTTTTTATTTTTCACATTTTCTTAAATATTCTGCGAAATTTCGCACTGTTTTTGTGCAATTTTATCCAACTTTTCCAGAAATTCCGGGGAGTGGGCAGCCGCTCCACCCACTTTGTGTACATGACTGATTTTATTATAGATAATATATGGAAAAAAATCAATGGAGGATTTAGGAATTATTTCGCAGAATCACAAATCATTTATTATACACCGCAGATCTGGTGCAGTGATGATACCGATGCGATTGAGCGGATCCGTATCCAGCATGGAACGTCTTTTGGATATCCGGTGTCAGCTGTTGGTTCGCATGTATCTGCCGTGCCAAATGAACAGACCGGACGTATTACGGACATTCATACGCGGGGCGTGGTTGCGATGGCAGGAAGCTTTGGTTATGAACTGGATCTGAATCTGCTTACTGAGGCAGAAATGGAAGAAATAAAAAAACAGATTCAGGATTTTAAAAAGTACTGGAGCTTAATTCATAATGGAAATTATTACCGCCTGACTACACCAGGCGCTGATACAGAGGTAGCGGCATGGAATTTTACAGCTGCAGATCAGAGCGAAGCATTATTGAATATTGTCTCACTGGATA
>CANTHI010000418.1 GCA_947653505.1 uncultured Eubacterium sp. | reverse complement strand
ACGGCATGCTGGTTATATGGATATTTAAAATTTCTGCCGGCTGGCTTTAGCAGAAACTGTTTCCAATACGTTCCATATATCAGAGGATCACCAAGCATCCATTTGATCCGCCCCTCTCTGTCATGCCTTAGAACTACAGACTGTGCATTTCCCGAAACGATCAGATCCCCCTGATATTCTGCTACAGCATTCAGATGCAGCCAGTCTGTATTGGAATATACAACGCTGATATTTCTCGTCCTGGGCAGCATCTGTTTATAATCCGTGATGTGTACAACTTCTCCCGTATCCAGATCAATTCCGGCGAGCCTGTCATACTTTACATCTTCTGAATTGCCTGGTACAAACATTGTATTTTCTGATGTAAGCAGAATCTCATGATGCACCCCGTATGGAGAGCGGTATACAGACCGGATGCGTCCCAGCAGATCATATTCATACAAAAATGCCTCATCCGCCTGAAAACAATCCGTCTGTTGTCTGCAAAGCCATACGGACGAGCTTTTTCTATAGTTTCCCGCCACACCAAAAGAATCATCTGTAAAATACCAACGGATATCGCCGTTTACGTCATAAGCAAATTTCATCCCTTTATCTTCCAGTCCGGTATAGCAGAAATTAAATCCCGGCGCTACAAGCCTCTCGTCTTTTACGTATGTGATCAGACTGATCTTTTCAAATCCATGATTCAGTTTTTTTGCGGCAATTTCTATCTGGTTTTCAATGGTCCTGCCGCTCCTGTCCGTTACCCGGATACGTACCAGGGTTGTTTTTCCCGGGTATAATCCATAAACAGGAATGCAATGTCTTGTCGTATATTCCGGAAAAACTGTCTCCACACAGGCCATTCTGGTTTTTCCATTCACGTGTACAGCTGCAGACGCCGGCTCTGGTGTCTGAAAGATCAGGATTGCTGTCAGAGGAGATCTGCCAAAAGGATCCAGTCTGCAATATGGATGAAACAGATCGTATCCGCCTGACTCCAGCGCTTCCCTCCACCGCTCCTCTTCCCGCTTCTGTTCTTCGATCTGACGCCTGAGATCTGCCAGAAGCGCAGAACCATCGTGGAGGACTTTCAGCAGAATATGCGGAAATTCCATTCCGCTTTGTGACAGCCATGCAACGCCTTCCAGGACGATATCCAGTTGTAATAAATAAGTACCTTTCTGATCCGGTGCGTGATCCACAATCTTTACGGTTTTTTCCTGTCCATGAACTGCATTTATCGAAAAACGCTTCTGATCCCACTGTTCATAGCCTCCATCCAGACTGCTGATATGATAAGACAGATACACAGCTTCCGCATCCAGCAAATCCTTTTCCCCTTTGTTCAGAACGCGGACAGGAATCATAAAATCCTCCCCTCCTGTCAGAATCTCAAGGCTTTCTGTCTCTGTCTGCAGCTCTGCTTCATACGTATTCCCTTCCATCCGTCTCCTTTCTGATCTGTCTGCCATTCTCCATATCCACAGCCCTGTGTACCTCATTCATATAAGCCTCATGCACTTCCTGCGGCCTGCCATCCGCCCGCAGCAGACCCTGATGCAGCCAGATCGTCCTGTCACAGATCTGCCCGATCTGCGACAGCGAATGCGACACAAGCACGATCGTTGTTCCACTCTGCCTGATCTCCCGCAGTTTTTGAAAACATTTTGACTGAAAGTATGCATCTCCGACCGCCAGTATCTCATCAATCAGCAGAATATCCGCATCCACATGAATCGCCACAGAAAACGCCAGACGCATGTACATCCCGGAGGAATAAGTCCGCACCGGATTGTCTATAAATTCACCCAGCTCAGAAAACGACACAATCTCCTTCAGGCGCAGGTCGATCTCCCTTTTGGTCAGCCCAAAAATCGAAGCATTGATATAAATATTTTCCCTTCCGCTCATATCCGGATGAAATCCTGCTCCAAGCTCCAGCAGACAGGATACTCTCCCGCACATTTCTATCCTGCCGCTGTCAGGATACATGATCTTTGTCAGCAGCTTGAGTGTCGTGCTTTTTCCGCATCCATTCTGCCCGATCAGACCGACTGCCTCGCCTTTTTTTACCTCAAAACTGATTCCGTTTAATACACTGTGCTCTTCATATTTTCTTCTTCTTTGAAATAAAGCCTTTTCTTTTAACGTATGGCCCTTATCCAGATATACCCTGAACTTTTTCGTTACGTTCTCTACCTCGATCGCATTTTCTGGTTTCACTTACAACTCCTCCGCAAAATGCTTCTGCAACCTCTGAAATACAAACCACCCGGCTGCCAGCATGATGATACCGGTTGCCGCCGCAGACAACAGCGTCTCCAGTCTCGGTATCTTTCCACCATACAAAACATCCCTGTACGCGGTAATCACATACGTCATGGGATTGCAAAGAAAGATCCACTGCACCTCCTGCGGTATCTGATCAATGGAATACATCACAGGAGTCAGAAACTGCCATGCCATCGTAAGGATACCGAGCACATATTCCAGATCCCTGATATAGACAGTTACCGCACTCATAATCATCGTAAACCCCAGCGCCAGCAGATACTCTACCGCCATAACTACCGGAAGGCACAGCACTGCTGCCGGCCTCAGCGGATACTTTGCAAAAATCAGAACCGCAAACACCACGACAAAACTAAGCAGCATATTCACAAACTGGCTCGTCACATACGACACCGGCAGTACTTCCCGCGGAAAATATATTTTCTTTACCATATCCTGCTGCGCCAGGATGCAGCCCGCCCCTCCCGTCAGGGAAGTGCTGAAAAAAATCCACGGTATGAGCGCCACAAATAAAAACAAATAATAGTCTTCTATCCCCGAACGCATGATCGTCGAAAATACAAGCGTATACACCGCAAGCTGGAGCAGCGGATTTAAAAACGTCCAGAAAAATCCAAGCACAGACCCCTTGTATCTTCCTTTCAAATCCCGCTTTACCAGAGAAAATATCATCTCCCGGTAGGCATATATTTCTTTGATTCTTTCCTGTACCATATTCCAGTCACCTGTACGCATTCCTTTCTGAGCCTGCCTGTGATCACAAAACCCCATCCTCATTTTTCATAATATCCGCTACCGATTTCATAATCCGGATGTACATCGCATAATGATCGCTGTCCTTCTGCCCTGTCTCTCCCCACATACTCCGGATTTCCATTTCCAGAGGCTGGGCAGTACCAAACAGCAGCGTATCCGCATTTGTCTCCAGTTCCCTGCACATGCCGGCAAACGTATCCAGACTCATACTCCGCGTCCCCCGTTCAATCAGACCGACAAAGCTCAGACTGACCCCGCATCTTCTCGCAAGCTCTTCCTGTGACCAGCCTTTCCTTTCCCGAATCCGGCGGATCCTTTTCCCTATTTTCGCATAATCCAGCTCCTGCATCTTCCAGCCTCCTGTCTGTAATACGCATGTTTTCTATTCTTTTGTCATTTTTTATCATCAGATTTCATTTGTCATGCATAACAATTTATAACAAAATGTTATGCAGATGAACCCTAATAGTGTGTATTTTCAAGCAAAATATTGACTATAAGTATTCTATTCGCTTTCGCACATTTTTGCAAGAAAAAATAGAAATTTTAGTAATATAAAACAAAAACAACGCAAAATGCCGCTCTAAATCTGGCTATATCCAATAAAAAAATAGCAAAAAAATGGTCCTGCAAATAAATTACCCCAGTAAATCCTTCCATATGAACCTTTTTTTCATCAGAATACGCCAAAAACACAGTATCAGCAGGTTATACGCGCTAAAAAACAGATCTCTTCCGCATAACATTTTGTTATAAATTGTTATGTTTCAGAACAATCACGGAATCAGTATTGTACCCTGACCAAAAAAGACACCTGCCCACATGGACAGGTGTCTTTTTTTATCATATGAAATTATATTGCTTCCTGCAGCTTTCTTGCTGCACAAATAACCCGTATTTTTGAATGAAAATGCAGATTACGTTGAACCGGATATATG
>CANTHI010000417.1 GCA_947653505.1 uncultured Eubacterium sp. | reverse complement strand
CAGGTTGTCTTTATCCACGGCTACTGGTGTGCACAAATACGAAGGTACTGTTATGACATTGTTATGATACTGTTCCGTATCGTTGATTTCAGGTTCTGTGTCGGCCACAACCGAATCAATCATCGTGACACATTTCTGGGCAAGCAGACGGGTATCCTTATAAATAGAAAACGTCTGCGTCCCATCCAGAATATTTTTACATGCGACCGTCTCACAATCCTGCCCGGAAATCACCGGCCAGTTGTCCTCGATATATCCGGCTGCCTGCAGCGCTTCCCTGCATCCATAGGCCAGACCGTCAAATGCGGTCGCACAGATATCCAGCTCTTCGTCTGTATAATAACCTGCCAGATAATTTTTACACCACTCTCTGGCCGTATCCTGTGACCATCTGGAAATACAGGTATCTTCAAACGATGTACGCCCGCTTTTGCATACCAGTCTGCCATCGTCCAGATATGGCTGCATCACTTCCATTAAACCTTCATAAATCAGATAAGAATTGTTGTCATCCGGACATCCCATAAAAAACTCAATCGTCTTATATTCCCCATCCGAAAGCCCGTCCAGATCTGCTTTTTTTGCAATTGTCTGTCCGATAATTCTGCCGACTCCCTTGTTGTCAAAAGATGCATAGTAATATACCGCATCGGTATCCATCAGCAGACGGTCATAGGAAATAACCGGAATATCCGCTTTTTTTGCCTCTTTTGCCGCATCCGTGAGCTCTTTGGAATCTATCGGTACAACGACCATGCAGTCCACCTTCTGCTCCACAAAGCTTTTTATCTGTGCAGCCTGCTGCTGCGGATTGTCTTCCGCAAACTGGACATCCACCACATAACCCTTTGCTTCCAGCTCTTTTTTCATATTTTCCGCATCATCGATCCAGCGCTGGACCGACCGGGTCGGCATGGACAGGGCAATTTTTCTGCCGCCTCCTGTCGTATCATTCAAATCCGTGTCATCTGTCACGGTATCCTGCACCGGATTATTTTTGTCTGTTGCGTCATCCCCTCCGGTATCCTGTGTCTGGTCTTTTTGCAGATCATCCGGCGGGCTGACCGGATCATTTCCTGTCTCTGTACTGGCCGCACATCCGGACAGCATGGCTGCCAGCATTCCGATGCATAACAATGCGCTTACTAGTTTCTTTTTCATGCTAAATCCCCCCTCTGGTCATTGATCAGATGTGATTTTCCTGTTCCAGTTTCATCATAGTACGATGGCACAGAAATAGCAAGACTTTTCGATATTTTTGTGTACGCGAACTTAAGAGCAAATGTAACATAATGGCTGTGTTACTCTTTAATCTTATCTAATTCTGTAAATCTCTCCAAAAATGGGCGCTCCGCACCTTACAGTTAAAATGACATCCTGCGCTGTTTTTCCTCCGTCTTATAGTATTTCCGCACCAGAATTTTGCAGCAGATCCACAATATTTTGCGTGATCCCGGTACACAAGCCGCCCTGCTTACGCATAAAAACCGGACATGATCAGCACATATTTCTCCCTGTTCCTTGCAATCTCAATGTAGCGCTTTCGCACGAAGCAGTCAATGATAGACTTCTGCCTTGAATTAAGGCTTTCCCCCATGCACTGTTCGCACAGTCCGGGCATAAATTCCCCTTTTTCCCTTATCATGCCCTTGCTGTCGTTCAAATCAAGACTCCATACGTCCATGTCAGGCGGTAAACATCACCAGAATGAACGATAATAAATATAATTACATCGTTTCATAAAACTAAATATCTTTCAAATAACACAACATATTCTTCCTTCCAATCTTCGATTTCTAATCTTAGCTTTTTTGACAAGTCAAGTGTAAATATCCCCATGATTGATTTAGCATCAATATAATTTTTGCCATAACGTATTGTTGCATTGCCTTCCACACAAGACACATCATCAACAAAATTTTTAGCTTTTTCTATGGAGTCAGGCAATACATATATTGTTTTCATGGTTCAACTCCTTTCCGCTTCGAAACCGTATATCCCGTGTCCCGTACTCTAAAATTCTTCAACTTTTTTTACACCCCATGCCGGAATATTGATATCGTCCTGATTTTTCACCTCCCTGCCAGTTAAAATCTCCTTGCCAGCTGAAAACCTGTATTTGACTTTGATTCCTGTTTCAGAATAATTAAAGTAAAATCTTATAGTTCTTCCCGCATCATTTTTCCCTTTTCTTATAATAACAGGAAATTTTTCTTCTATTTTCTGAATAAACATAAAGAGCTGGTACAATAATCACTTTATAAGCACTGATATCCTCTGATTCAGGCCAGATAAAATCACATTCTACATTCAATTCTGTACAGCGTGTCATATTCCTTCCTGAGGTTCGTAGGTACTCCATGCAGATCCTGCAGTCCGAACACATTCATTCCTGCTTTTTTATCATGGCAGCATCCTTTTCCAAACGTTCACATGGCATATATTCATCATAATAGGCCGCACCAAAAAGAATATGTTTTAGCTACCCCTCCTAACACGAATAAAAATTCATAACCATACACCAGATTATAACTTTGCAAATATCTCTGTTTCATGTTTAAGTTCAGAAGCAATTCCTTTATTTTCATTCATCTGCATATTAATATTTTTCATATCAGCTACCAAAATTTGCATATTATCTGATGTATCACTGACACCCGCGACACTTTCACTAATAGATTTGCTGATTGTATGAATAGAATCTGCTATTTCAGATACAGTTATTTTCAATGTATCTGTCTTAAGATCAATATCCTGCATAACTTGTTCAACATATTAGCCTGTGCCTGCTGTCTATTTGCACTGAATGCACAAATACGTCTTACTGCGGCTAAAAATGTTTCATAATATTTCTGCATCTGCTTATAAGACTGTCTGTCCGCTGTTTCTATAAACTGTTCATATTTTTCAATATTTTCAAAAAGTTCAGCCTCTTTTTCCTTAATACTGTCTATTTTCTGGATCATGCCTGCAGAATCAACAGCTGTCACATGCGACAGCCCAAGATTATGTATTTCATGTATCTGCTCCTTGATGACACTTAATTCTGTAAGGCTTGCCATATCATTATCTGCTATTCTGGCTGCATTTTCATTCACCTTTCGTATATTAGATATTGCAGCAATGTTAGATAAAATAGCAGCAATCCCCAATATTATTACTGGCATTATGATATGTATCCTTATGCTCCCTCGTCTTTTTTGCTTCATAACTGCATACTCCTGTCATTCTGTGATTCCAGCTACCATCTGATCCATCAAATCCTGGAGAAGAATATGATCCGGGTTCCCTTTCGCCATTATACTCCCAAATTCCGTTACCGGTATCCAATATTTCTGACCAACCTGCTGCCGCACTGCATACTCTGACTGTGCCAGAACGGCAGAAATTGCCGGATTTTTCATGACAATATCTGAAACTGCAGCACTGCTGTTTGACGGCCCATGCTGTCCATATTCAAAATAAAATTTCTGACTTTCTTCATCAGATAAGTAGTCTGCCAGTTTTTCTGCCCATTCCCTGTGTTTTGAATACGAATTTACTCCCAGCAGGCGGTATCCTTGAAAAGAAGCCATCTGCACCTGTTTTCCCGCACAGGTATAAGTGGGCAGACGACATGCTCCATACTCTCCACCAAAAGCTTCCTCCAAAGCTGCTGCATCCCAGACACCGCTGACTACTGCAATCGCGGTTCCTTTTTTTGCTGCTGCCACAAACTCTGAATCTTCCAATGCCTGAAACCCCGGGTGCCCTGCTATATTTAAAAGCGCCTGGGCAATATCTACGCCTGTAACCTCTCCTTCTGCAGCATTCCAATCGCAATAATTTGTCAATCCATCTTCATTTATACCCATATGAAGTCCCGTGTTTCCAAAAAAAGAATATAAATACCAGCCGCTCGTCCAAGACATTACAAACTTTTTGTGGTTTTCAGCGCAGATATCCAAAATCTGATCTAGTGTCCGCACATCT
>CANTHI010000416.1 GCA_947653505.1 uncultured Eubacterium sp. | reverse complement strand
ACTTCTTTAGCCCCTAAATTCTCTGTACCTGGAAGAACCAGCTTGATTTCATTTTCATCTGCCCTGATTTCATAATGTCCCACATTGCTATTCATATGTTTCGGCAGATATTCGGCATTCGCCGGCGTCACTTTTATAGAATCGGTGCCATCAATTCTGGTTAAATCCAGTTCCGGCGTCACCGGCTGATTCAGTATTGTATATTTTTTGCTGCGAAGCTCATAAGTATCCAGCCCGTCTTTCTCAAGACTGGAAATAATAGTTACAAGGTCCGCGCCTTCTTCCACATCAAACGTAATCTTCATTCCGGCATGTGTAAAGGAATACTCCCCGCCTTTATTATTCAGCGGCTTTATGCTGTCGCCGTCCGCATTCTTAATTTCACTCCACGGATGCGGGATCCGGTCGATGCTGATCCCATTCTGGTCCGGTATGAGTTCATACTGTCTGCCGCTTGGAATCCGGTCGCCGCCGTCGAAAATCAGATTAATGGTAACAGGATTTCCATCTTTACCCTCTACTTCCACCTCATACGTTCCGGCAGCAATATTTCCGTCCGCATCAAAATTCAGGTTCTTCATATCCTCATAAGCATAACGGACGCCTTTATAAATAATCCCGCCTTCCCTCGTACCAATCCCCGGATAATCCTGCCGGTATACGTAAAGATCCATCGGATTATCATCCAGCTTTGGCGTGGATGTCGACTTAAACAGCTTAATCGTATTAAACTCGGTATCGTTACTAATCCGGTTAATCTCTGACTTAATCTCACTGATCTCCTGCTGTATGGCAACGCGGTCTTCCTCCGTATTCGTATCATTTGCCGCCTGTACCGTCAGCTCCACCATCCGCTGCAGCAGATCATGCACTTCCTGCAGGGCGCCGTCCGCAACCTGTGTCAGCGCGATTCCGTCTCCAATATTTTCCGACGCACGGCTCATCCCGCGTACCTGCCAGCGCAGCTTTTCCGAGATCGAAAGCCCCGCCGCATCGTCCGCCGCGGAATTAATCCGGTACCCGGTCGAAAGCCTTTGTGTAGACACGCGGAATCCCTTTTCGTTCAGCTTTAGATGCCGGCTTGCTGAAGCAGCGCTCATGTTATGTTGTATATTCATCTTTCCCAACCCACCCCCGATTTTATTGATCGTTACATTTATTTACTCTGCTTTTAGATTTACATAGAATTTTATGCGTATTATTTTATCATACTTTTTCTGATTCGAAAAGGATGAATGTGCGAAAAACCGATTAATTTTGCGTACATATGTAATACAAATTTTATCCGGATAATATCCAAACTATAGTTGTTGTTTTTGAAACAAAAACAGAGGATAAACTCCCAAAAACCTGAAAGACTTTATCCCCTGTTTCATTTTGAAATACTAAAACAATCCCCACCGTCAGACTGCTAAAACTCCATCAGACTGACGCATACAATTCCTTCCGCCAGCATCTGCTGAAACTCCTCAGCATCCTCCCTCTTTCCTACGATACTGCCGTAATGAACCGGCACAACGACCTGCGGATGGATCGCTTCTGCCAGCTTTGCGGCTTCTTTTGGATTCATCGTATAGGTACCGCCGATCGGAAGAAACGCCACATCGCACGTTACAGCCTTATTTTCCTTCGTCACATCCGTATCGCCCGCGATATAATAAGTACTCCCTCCCCACTCCAGCAGATAGCCGGTCCATCCGCTCCGTTTTGGATGAAATGGTTTCAGATTGTTATAGGCAGGCACTGTCGTAACATGCAGTCCAAAGCAGTCATAGCTCTGTCCCTGCCGCACCTGACAGATCTGGTCTGCCGGAAAGCGCACCTCCTGCGCTTTGTGCGCCATCGTTTCAGGCAGAATGATTTTTGTATCTTCTTTGCGTACCTTTTCGATATCTTCCGGGGAAAAATGATCATAATGATCGTGTGTAAAAAATATGACATCTGCATCGTGCAGACTCTCCCGGATCCCATACGGATCAAAATACAGGACCTGCCGATCCCGTTCCATACGGATGGCATTCTGGCAGATGACACGAATCCCTTCTGTTAATTTGTTCATAAAAACCCTCTTCCTTTCGTAATTATGATCACTTTATTTCATCCAGCGGTTTAAAAACTCCAGATATTTAAACCGCACCTTATACTTTCCGCTTTTCAGTACCGCGTCGTATTCATCCTCAGACAGCGCTTTTTTCAGGGATTTGCGTGCATCCTGGTCTATCACCTCATAGACGGCTCCGTGAAAACACATATTGGGATACATCACGCACCACCAGTTCTGTCCCTTCCCGCTGCCAATCACCACATTCAGCGCCTCATAATCTCCGGCAGGAAAGGTATAATTTCCATATGTTTTCTGCGGAAACTTTACCGTTTCAATCTGTGCTGTAACCGGATACGTATATCCCTCCTGCCGGATCGTCAGCTGCGCCATATCTACGATCTGTGAAAGATTCTCCTGCACAATCCTGCCGCATTCTGTCCGGCTGTGCACACCGGATAATTTCTGCTCCATCATGGCGCCCACCGCATCACGCACTTTCAGCTTTAACTCCTGATCCCTGCTGCTGTCACTATTGGCGCGCACATGAAAACGCAGAATCTTTTCTGCGATCTGCCGCTGGGTCTGCTCCATCTCATACTCCTGATATTTCCACAGACACCCGCCTGCCAGAATGAATAACAACAATACTGTCTCTAAAATACTCTGATATTTACGGAAAAAAGCCCGCATGGTCTGGTTCCTCCTGTCATGAAAAATACTCTGTTTTCATGATAACCACTTTTTTCCATTTTAATCATCGTACTTTTTTCAAAAAATCTTTGAAAAATCCACCGTATAACCAGCTTTTTGCGGCAGCTGCACAGGATGATACAGATAATGGAACCTGCCAGCCTGCTCAAAGCGGTCGATATCTGCCTGTGTCAGTTCCCCCACCAGCTTCTGCGCCTGCCCGTCCGTACGGATATCAGCTGCCTGTGCAAAAATCTTTCCTGCCGCAATAGCTGCGGCCACGCGCTCACATCCTTCATACACATAATGATATCCATTTTTTTCTATGATACCAAAAGTCCCCGCCGCACATAAAGACGCAGACTCCTCTGTAACGGCAGCATCTGCCGGTTCTTCCGGCAGCACCTGCCCTTTGCACGGATACAGGCACTTCAGATTCAGCTCTGCTTTTGTGCAGAACGGCTGTTTCTGATAAATATCAAAATTTCTCTGTATTTCCTGTGCGATCTGCTCTGGCGTTGCGTATGTGCTTTCGATAATCAGATCATAATTTGACGCGTCATAATAATCGATACCATACAGCTTTTGAAACCGCTCCTGCTCCAGCTGTGCCCTCGCCTTTAACCCCTCACGGGCCTGCTCCGGATTCTGGTAAGATTCCGCGCTGCGGCTTACGCCTTCAAAAACACGTCTGGCCGCTTCCTGCAGATCTGCCAGCAGAAAAACCTTAAAGCTGCTTTCTACAAAATTCCATGCCAGTCTGGAGTCAAACACCGTATGATCCATCTGTCTGCCCAGTTGTGTGCTGCGCTCGTCCAGCATATCGTCAATGCTGCGGTCTGTTTTGGCTGCTTCGTTCAGCTCAAGCACTGTCATGCCTTTTTCATCCGCGATCTGGCGAAAAATATCGCCAGCTGAGATAATGGTAAATCCTGCCTGCTCCAGCTGTCTGCAGACACTGGATTTCCCACTGCCAAGATTGCCTGTAATCGTAATATTCATAAGATTTCCTCCCCGTTTTCCTGAATGGTTCATCGTATCAGCTGCGCCATGCGTATGAAACGTCATGCCTGCGTCTGCAGCCTGTTTTTGTTATCTTAACACAGATGTGATTGAATTTCTATAAAAAACAATTGAAACTCTGCATGAAACTTTGCGGCATCATAATAGTTCAGATAAAAATGTTACTTTTTGGCTTCTGCTTTGACGTGACGGCATTTGGCAATTTCATATGTTTTCGCCA